>QHZC01000338.1:4425-21804 GCA_003224515.1 Acidobacteriota bacterium | reverse complement strand
CTCGCGTAAAATAGAGCCTCACGCCGTAGCCCCGTGTTGCCGCCAGCAATTCCTGCGTCCGGATCAATCCCAGTTGCGGCGCTTGCTCGGGGCCGAGGTCGTTTTGACCACCCTCGCCGCGCGTGAGGGAGAGTAGCGCCACATCCGCATGAAGCCCGCGAGCCAGATAGGTAAGCATCGCGGCGCTCTCATCGTCCGGATGAGCCGTCACGTACAGGATCCGCGTGGTAATCCGGACGCTCTCGATGGCCTCGATCGTTTCCGGCAGTCCCGGCCCGGTCCCTGGCGCGGGAGGAAATTGCGCGCACAAGGGAGCGGGCATGAATGGAGTCGCCCCGCAAGCCATCAAGACAAGCATCATCAATCGTTCAAAATAGGAATTCACCGACCCTCCACCGCAAGGCGGCTCAGAATTCTCACCGCGAACCGCCAACCTCCGACTGTGAAGTTCCAAAAGGCCATTGTCGCACCTCCCGCGCGCGAATGAGAAACGCGAGGGCTCCCAGCGCGATCTCCGCCAGTCCCCATTTCCGCGTCGCCCCGGTCTGCCAGAAGAGCCACGCCCACCCGATCATCGTCAGCACCGCTGGCAGCGGATACAGCCACATCTTGAACGGCAATCGTTCCACACCCCAGCGCCGCCGCAGCAACATCACTCCCACCGCCTGCCCGATGAACTGCACCAGCAGCCGCAAGGAGAGAATTCCCGCAATCGCCGTCTCCAGCTTCAGTGAAATGCTGAAGAGAAACGCGAGACCCCCGAGAACCAGCAGTGACACGTGCGGAAAATGTTTCGTGGGATGCACGCGCCTAAAGACCGGAAAGAAATTCCCATCCAGCGCCGCCGAATAAGGCACCCGCGAATACCCCAGGAGCAGCGAAAACACCGATAAATCGCGCCGAACCAGGCCCATAGAGTTTTTCCACGAACATGCTCACGATGAACGGAGAATGCTGCGCCTCCCGCCACGGCACCACGCCCAGAATGCTCGTTTGCATCGCCAGGTACAGCACCGCAATCCCCAAAATCGAAAGAAAAATCCCGCGCGGAATATTCCGTTCGGGATCGCGGATTTCTCCCCCCAGGTGGCAAATGTTGTAGTAGCCCCAGTAGCTGTACACCGTGTTCACCATCGCGGACCCCAGGCCCGCAAACCACACCCACGACAGGTTGAATGCTCCCGGCGGAAAATCAAACGCCATCTGGGCATCGAAATGTCGCATCCCTCCCCAGATGAGCCACAGCATCGTTCCCACCACGCCCACCCACAGCAGGACGGAGATTTTTCCGATAGTGGTGATTCGCCGGTAAAGCAAAATCACCAGGGAAATCACCAGGCTCCCGGAAATCGTTTTTGCTTGTAGCGTTGAAAGTGGGTGAAGAAATCCCGCGTATCGCGCAAATCCGATGGAAGCCGAGGCCACCGAGAGCGGCGCCTGCGTAGAAAGACATACGTGCCGCCGGCTTTGGGCATTGCCGCGCCCAGCTCCGACCACACGAATCCGTCCAGCGTCGCCAGGAGCGCGCCCGCCAGCCATGCGATCAAAGCCTGCGGTCCGCCCATCGCCCGAATCACCAGGGGACTCACCACGAACGGGCCAATGCCCACGATCTCGATCATATTCAGCGCGACGGCCTCTTTCAGGCCCAGACCGCGCTCCAGAGCGGAGTTCTCCGTTTTGTTTCCCGTTGTCATCGGTCCGCCGAGAATAACAAATGCCCCCTGCGCCTCCTAACCCAGATTCTTGCCGCAAAAAACATTTCGCACTCTTCCTGAACAGCTTAGACTCGTCCGGCGCAGACCTTGAACCTGCACAATCTCTTTCTCGGACCGGGACGATGAATCGATCGCCGATAACTCGCCGCGCTGGCCTGGCTTGCCTGCTCCTCGTGGCGCCTCTTACCATCCACGCGCACAATTCCAATACCAATTTGCCGCCCGAGACGCCCGCCATCCTCGACAAAATCTATTCCTTCGACCTCGACGGGGCCATAGAAGCTGCGAAGCGCTTGGAGCAGGAACGGCCCAATCACCCGCTGGGATATGTGCTGGAAACAGAGGCCTTGTGGTGGCGCATCTGGTGCACCTCTGCCGATTTCAAGTACGGAATGAGCGATGCCCGGCGTCGCCCAAAACTCGAAGCGGACCGGCACTATTTTGAGTTGGCTGCCCGGGCCTTGTCGCTGGCAGAAGCGCAGATCAAACAGAGTGAATCGGCGGAAATGCAATTTTATGCCGGCATGGCTGAAGCGTCGTCGGCACGGCTTTACGGACTGCGCGCCGAGAATCGCAACGCGGCCCGCTCCGGAGTGCGCGGACGCGAACACCTCCTGCGCGCCAAGGCTCTGGATGCGGATCTCGCCGACGCCGACCTGGGCCTGGGCCTTTACAACTATTATGTGGACACCCTCAGCGCCATTGCCAAGATCCTGCGCTTTTTCATGGGCATCCCCGGAGGGTCAAAGCAAGAAGGAGTGCGCCTGCTCGAACACGCCATCGCGCAGGGCGTTCTCACCTCTAACGTCGCGCGCTTCTATCTCGCGCTGAATCTCCATCGTTACGATCAGCAGTATGAAAAGGCCCTCAAGGTCCTCGGCCCACTCGCTGAAAAGTACCCGGGAAATCCTCTATTTCAATTGGCGCTCGGCGATCTGTATGCAAAACTCGGCCGAAAGCGGCAAGCCTTGGCCTGTTATCGCCGCGCAAGCGCCTTGCCGGTCCAGAATGTGGAGTGCCGGGCCCGGGTACAGGATCTGGCGCGCGCATCGATCGCAGCGCTTGGCGCGGAATAAGAGAATCGCTTCCACCGGGTTCAATCGCAGGTTGGGACGATATTCAATGGCTACCCTTGCGTCTCGCCGGCGATCCGGCCCTCCGAATCCGCATTGACCTCATCCCCATCCAGGTGTTAATGATGTAGCGTTGCCCGAGCCCCGAGATTCGTGGCCAAGTGCGGCCTCACCGAGGGGCGGATAAGGGCTGGGCGGCGTTCCCCGAATCCCGGCTTCGTCTGGGTCAACGCGCAGCAAGAATTTGGCATCACACCCCCAAAGTGAGCTGGCGCCTCCGGTCCCCCCGTTCGCGCAGGCCAGTTGACCCCGGCACGTCTGGGGTCGTCAGAAACGGTGAAGGAGTCTCAATGAAGCGGTCTTGGACAGCATGGGCTGTCGCACTGGCGGCGATTTTCGCGGTAGCCGGCTGTAACGACTACGGCAACACCTTTCAGAACAATACCGGCGCCTCGCTGGCCTTTCTTTCACCCGCCCAGATCAGTGCCGGCAACGCCGATTTTGTGCTGACGGTGAATGGCCGCGGCTTTGTGACCCAGATAGCGGAGGAAACATCTTGAATGAAACCGCTGCTGTTCCCGCAGCGCTTGTCGCTAAACCCGGCGTAGCTACCGTCAGCACTCTCAATCCTGCCTCGGGCGCCGGGAACAATGGCCTGTCCAATCCCATCGCCTTCATCATCAATCCGCCGCCGAATCCTTTGCCGGGCCTCACTGCCATCAGTCCCGCCAGTGCGCCAGCAAACAGCGCGCAATTCACGTTGATGGTCAGCGGTTCAAACTTTCTTCCCCCGACGGACCCCTCCGGCGGATCCCAGCTAAATTGGAGCATCGGTGGAGCGCAAAGAAAATTAACTCTCCTTTCGGGAACATCTTCCAATCAGATTCAAGCGACCGTCACCTCGGATCTGCTCGTGAATGCAGGCTCGGCTAACTTAACGGCCAGTGTGACTGTTTTTAATCCACCGTCTCCCGCTCCGGTTGGTTGCACCACGGCGTGCACTGGCGGTGGCGGTGGCGGATCAAGTGCACCCGCAACCTTCACGATTTGCCCCTCGAGTGGGTGTCCGCCAGGCACGACGACGGGCGCTTCAGCGACGGCGCTGGTCGCGGAAGAGACGCCGGCGCTCAGCCTCGAGGGGCGCTATGTCGCCTACACCGCGGTCGAGAACGATCGCGCCCAGATCTTTCTGCGGGATACCTGCGAAGGGGCTGAGGCAGTTTGCCAACCGCATACAACTCTTCTCTCGGCGGCAGCCGATGGCACTCCAGCAAACGATGAAAGCCACTCGCCTTCGATGAGCTCCGATGCACGCTATGTGGCCTTTAGCTCAGCGGCGACGAATCTGGTCGAAAATTCGCCGCCGGGACGGCAAGTATATTTGCTCGATACCTGCGCGGGGGCGGGAGATTCCTGCCAGCCGTCGACGCATTTAATCTCCACCGATGCGAACGGAGCATTGGTCGGGACGGACAGCATTCTGCCTTCCGTCAGTGCTTCCGGACGCTTTGTCGCGTTTCTGGCCATTACTCCCAGCCATTCCTCGAATCACGTTTCCGAGAAGCCCGCGAGCGGCAACACTAGCGGCTACCGCCAGGTCTTCATCCGTGATACCTGTCTCGGTGTCACGAACTGCACGCCGAAGACCACCCGGATTTCACTTCGGCCTGGTGATGGGACAGGATCCGGCATAAAGCCTGCCGGTCCCGCTTTGAGCGGCAATGCCAGGCACGTCGCCATCGTGGGGGCAAACGCCGCAACCCTTTTCACGCGCGCGGTTGCCGTGGATGATCGCGTCTTCCTGGCCATCGCCAATCAGCAGCATTGAGCCTCGCCTTTTGAGTTCTCGACTGTGCGCACCGGCAATCCGTAGCAAACTGAACTCTGAGGCGAAAGCGCCTTTGCTCGGCACAACGAACACCGGCACAACCTTCGTCGTTGGAGCTGGAGGTTCTATTGGCTGCGCTCTTTTGCAAGCTCTCGCTTCCAACCATCCTCGTTTCTTGATTCTTCTCGATTATGCCGAACAGAATCTCCACGAAATTAACCTGCAGCTTGCGGCGTCCCGCAAATCTTCTTACGCAGCCGTTTCTGGAGACATTCTGGACGGCCCGTTGATGACGGAGATTTCTGACCGCTATCGTCCCCCGACGATCCGTCACGCCGCCGTCTTGGGGGGTCTATCCGGACGAACAGATCACTTCCCGCGACGGTGGAATGATTGTCACGAACGATTCGAAAGTCGCCGCGCTGGCCAAGAAGCTTTGCAATCAAGGCTCGCAGCGAATCCGGCGAATGGTTCCAGCAGGGAAGAGCTGGGCTACAACTACCGACTCTCCGAATTGAATTGGCTCTTGGACCCCGCCAGCGCAAGCACTTGAAACGATTCTCGAGAGGTGCGAAGCCATCGCCCGCGAATATCGCCGTCGAGTGGAATCCCATCCGCACCCGGGGTTACCCGGCATCGCGATGTCCCGCCGACGCATCAGTTGGTTTGCCTGCGTCCTGCGCTTGGGCAAACGCTTTGCTGCTTGTCAGTACGATCACCCTGTCTGGAAAATGGCATCGCCTCGGAGGTACTTCGCACCCATTCACTTGCAACCCGTCTATCGCTCGCAGCCGCATCGCTCTATGACCCTTGCCCGGACGGAGGCCATCGCCCACGCATGCTCGCGCCCCCGTTTTTCAACATTACGGACGATCAAATCGAGGAAGTGTGCTAGACCCTGACCAGCCTCTTGTCTTCCATCCACCTGATAAGCGAGCGCCGTGGCCATGGAAGAAAATGGAGAGATCGGCTTAGCCCAGAAACCCCAGGTTGGCAGTCGGGAAGTTCCCAAGGTTCGGGAAAATGCCCGGCAGATCCGCACTCGCCACACCAAACCACGAAGCGAGGGTCGCCGCGTATTGATCGACCGACGTTGACGGAATCCATCTGCCATTGCTGCCGGTATCGTCCGGCCCGGCCAGCGCCAGAGTCGGCATGGTTCCATAGATCGCGTTCCCCTTCACCGCGCCGCCCAAGACCATTTGGTGGCCGCCCCAGGCATGGTCCGTGCCGGCGTTCGAACCGGGCTGGAAGGTGCGGCTGAATTCCGAAAGCGTGAAAGTCGTGACGTTGCTGGGAACGCCCAGTTCCTGGGTCGCTTGGTAGAACGCGGACATGGCCTGGCTCAATTGCACCAAGAGGCCCTGTTGCGCCGCAAGCTGGTCGCTGTGGGTGTCGAACCCGCCTTGTGAGCAAAAAAAGATCTGCCGGTTGATGTTCAATGCACTGCGTGCTGCAATCACCTGCGCCACTTGCTTCAACTGTGAAGCCAAACTATTGTTCGCCGGGAACACCGTCTGGATCGCCGGAATATTTTTCAGCGCGTTTAGGAGCAACACGCCGTCCTGGATCGCCTGGTTCGTGACCGTGCTGGCTGCTTGCACCAGTGAAATCCCCGTATCAAACGTGAGTAACTGCTGCAGCGACAGAAGCCGCGCCTGCGAAGCCGCCGAGGTGTCGAACCCCTGAGCGCCCGGCGTGCTTCCCGGCCTCATCGTGAACGGCCGCGTCACATCTCCGGTGCTGAAGATGGCATTCCCCGCCACGGAAAGAATTGGCGGGAATAACGCCCCGTTGTTGAATGCCGGCGCAATCTTGTCCGCCACTTTTCCCGCCCAGCCGGCATTTGGCATTCCCTTCAGCTGCGTCGTCTGCCATTGGTCCTGCTGATCCGAATGTGAAAACAAATTCGCCGGCAGGTTCTGATATTTCTGATAGTTTTGCCGCGTGGTTGGCTGCACCAGCGTGCCTACGTTGGCCAGCACTGCTAGCGACTGGTTGGTATTGAACAGCGTTTGCAATTCCGGAAGGCTTGAGTGCAATCCGAAATTTGCCTGGCCTCCGACCTGCAGCGGAAGCAAGGATGCCTGCGGCAGCGCGAGGTTCGCTCGAATGCTCTGATAGTTGGTGTATCCCGCCGAGTCGATCGGCACAATCATGTTATTCGCGTCATTTCCGCCAAACAGAAATATGCATACCAGCGCCTTGTAGCCTGGTGTCCCCTGTGCCAGCGCACTCACCAGCCCGAACTTGCTCAGCCCGCTGACCATCGATGCCGTCACCGCCGAGCAGCACGCCAGCCGCATGAAGTCTCTTCTTGTATGAGGCGTCAAGTCGTTTCGGAAGCCACCAAATAGATGGCTGCCTTCGCTTGATTCGTCAGGTCACTCGTCGAAGGCGGTGTCGCGGTGGTGATCGCCCCGATGGCCGTCAAGATGCCCTGCTTCATCGGATCGGACATCGTTCCGTGCAGCAGTAAATTGTTCAGCCACGCCACCATCTGGTCCGGCGTGCCTGCATTGATGACCGCGCTGAAGTCCAGCATGGTGTTGCCGCTGATCTGCCCGTAGACGCTCGTGTTGATGAAGTTCACGCGCGCCAGGCTGGTGTTGGTATTGAAAATGGCGAACTCCGGCCCGTTCAGCGTCGTTTGCGGAATCAAATTGTCTGGCGGGAAGAAATTGAACACGCTTCCCGAGTTGAAAATGTCCTCGGACATGTTGGCTCCGCGGCTTTCGAAGCCGGATCCATCCGATGTGGCATGAAAGGCCCGTGCGATGCTCACCATCATGATCACCGGCTCGCGCAATTTGCCGTCGTTTGGATCCGTTGTTGTCGGCGAATCCCCGCGGCGCGCTTCCGCGTCGAGCAGAATGGCGGCCACCGTCGCCTGCATGTCGCCGCGCTTCCCGGAACCGTAGGAATTGAACTTCCCGCTGGCGAATGCCTGTGCCACACGCTGTACATACGCAGGGCTCGGATTGCTGGTCACCAGTTTTTCAATCAACTGCTTGCCGATGAACGGCGGCAGGTTCGGATGATTGAAAATAATCGTGAGCACGCTGTCCAATTCTTGCTCCGCGGATTGCCCTGCCGCTACGCTCTGCCCCAGCAGCGTTTTTGCTCCCGCGTCGTGGTTCGATTCGAACGGCACCATCGCACCGCCGTAATATTCCGGATTGTGCTTCTGTAGCGTCTGCCCCGGCTGCGTCGGGTACGTCCATCCCGTGAGCGCTCGCCCCAGCGCCATAACGTCATCCTGCGTGTACGTCGGTAGCGGATTCCCCGAGGTATCCAGAACCGCCGTGCCATCGGGATTCAGTTGGTTCAATCCCAGGGTGAAGAGCTGCATCAACTCGCGCGCATAGTTCTCGTTGGCATGTTGACCCGTCCCGGGCTTGTCGTTGTTCACCATGTCCAGCCAATGCCCCATCGCTGGCGTCAGGGTCACGTCCTTCATCACGCTGTAGTAATTTCCCAGGCCATCATTCGTCAGCGCCTGCATGTAATTCGTGTAGCCGGTCGGATCGCTCACCTTGTTTTCGCCCACGACCCATATCTCGTTCAGCGAAAACGCCAGACGCTGCCGCAACTGGTCGGGGCCATTGACGGCATTGGAGAAGAATTGCTGTTGTACCTTGCTGAGGCCCATATCCGTCGCTGCGGGTACGGGATACGTCGAGGCTGACGTTGCAAACTGGCTTTGCAGCAAAGTATCAATCCCCGTCTGTTGAAGCTGATTCACTTGCTCCGCCGACGGCCCGAAGCTCGATTGCTCTAGGAAGCGCACAGCCGCCGCAGCGGGAATCACCGTGCCGTTGTTTACGATCTGCGCCATCAGCAAGCCTGAAGTTGCTCCACCCGGATTCGGATTCGTCACCGTCACCGGCACGCTTCCCACAAAATTCACGGTGGCGCCGTTGACAAATTTGCTTCCCGTCACCGTGAGCAAAAACCCGCCCACGCCCATGCTGTTCGGGTTGATTCCCGTCAAGACCGGAATTGGATTTTGCAAGGTAACCGCGCTCGTGCCCTGCTTCGTTGCATCCGCTGCGCTGGTCGCGGCGATGGTGATCGTGATCGTATTCGGGTTCGGCAGCGTCGCCGGAGCGGTGTACAACCCTTGCGGCGTAATCATCCCAGTCGCGGCCGAGCCGCCCGCGACGCCGTTTACCGACCAGGTCACGCCTTGATTCGTGCTGCCTGTCACTGTCGCGCTGAAGGACTGTTGGTTCCCGGCGCGAATTGTTGCTGTTGTCGGTGACACCTGCACGCTGATTGCCGTGCTGTTCACGACCTGCGCGTTCAAACCGGCCGAGGAGATCGTCCCCGGATCAGGATTTTTCACTGTGATCGAAATGGTGCCGACTTGGCCCGCGGTGGCTGTGCCCGTCGCCGTAAGTTGCGTCGAAGAGACTCGGCTTGTCACGAGCGCTGCAGTCCCGAAATAAATCGCTGCGCCATTCGCGAAATGCGCGCCGTTCACCGCCAGGTTGAACGAGCCAACCTGGATCGTCGTGGGCGTGGCCGTGGTAATTTGCGGAATGGGGTTGTCGAGAGTGATCGAGCTGTTTGCTTTTTTTGTCGAATCCGAAGTCTCGAGGGCTCCGATCGTAATGGTATTCGGCGACGGCGGAAATTCCGGTGCCGTGTAGAGTCCGGCCGCGGAAATCGTGCCAGCCGACGCGTTGCCCCCGGCAACGCCATTCACCGACCAGGTTACTGCAACCGCCGTTCCATTGAGTTTCGCCGTAAATGGCTGTGTGTCAGCGCCGCGTAAAGTTGCGTTCGCTGGCGTCACCAGCAACTGACCCGAAGGAGTAGGATTTCCGCCCCCAACGTTGGTCAGACCTGAGCAACCTGCAAGAAGGAGCGCCCATACCCCGGTTACCGCTTTGCAGTGACGTTTCACCGCTTTCCCCCTTCAGTGCAGATCCGGTACAAACACCCCGGAGCTCTAGAGACATACTCAGGTGTCTCTCTTGGACTCCGTCGCATGAGATTGCTTGCCGTCTGACTGGTTCCGGGAGAGGTTATGTTTATTCTGCAGGCCAGACTACTGTTCCGAAGGACAGAATGCGGGCACCAGCCCGCGCAGCCCATTACGTAAGGAGGCGTTCAACCATTCGTGGCCTGCGAAGGCACGACACCGTCGGCGACTTCCATGGAGTCACGTTGCGGAGAAGCCATCGCAACTTGAAAACACACTCTCAGTTGAACCGCACCTTGATATCCGGCCGCTTTTCCAGGTGTACCGAATCGATGAAGCGCACTTGCCGGTCATCCAGCGTCAGAATCATGGAGCTGGTGCGCACGCCCTCCCCAAAAAACCGCACGCCCTTCAGCAAGTTTCCATCCGTCACGCCGGTGCACGCGAAAATCATTTTCTTCCCCGGTGCCAAATCTTCGGTGTCGTAAACGCGCTTCGTATCCTTCACGCCCATTTTCGCCAGACGTTCCGCGTGCTCCGGCTTGCTGACCACCAGCCGCGCAAGAATCTGCCCGTTCAAGCAGCGCAACGCTGCGGCCGTCAGCACCCCTTCCGGCGCACCGCCCGTGCCCATCACCGCATGTACGCCCGTCCCAATCACCGCGGCGGAAATCCCCGCCGAAAGATCGCCATCGCCAATCAGCCGGATGCGCGCACCCGCGGTGCGGATCTCTTCAATAAGTTTTTCGTGCCGTGGCCTGTCCAGCACGATCACCACGAGATCCTCGACGTCGCGGGCCAGCCGCTTGGCAATAGCCTTCAGGTTGTCGGCTACCGGGGCATCCAGGTCCACCGCGCCCTTGCACGACGGCCCCACAACCAGTTTTTCCATGTACAGGTCGGGCGCGTGCAGCAACCCGCCGCGTTCGCTCGCCGCCAGCACCGCAATCGCGTTCGCCGCCCCGGTCGCGCAGAGGTTCGTCCCTTCTAGCGGATCCACGGCAATGTCCACTTGCGGAAACAATGCTTTCGGCGCGTGTGTTGCCAATCCCACTTTTTCGCCGATGTACAGCATTGGCGCCTCATCACGCTCGCCTTCGCCAATCACAATCGTTCCGTCAATCTCCACCGAGTCCATGGTCTTGCGCATTGCTTCCACGGCCACTTCATCAGCATGGTGTCGGTCGCCGAATCCCATCGTGCGCGCCGCCGCAATCGCGGCGTTTTCCACCACGCGCAAAAAATCCAGGCTCAGTTGTTCTTCCATACTCGTATCCCCTTCCCCCGGATGGCGCGAGTTCAGAAGTTGTAGCGCCGGCACCTTGTCGGCGATTTTCTTTTGGTCTCACCCTGCCAACGCGCGCGTCATCATAAGCCAAAGAACAGTTTCCAGTCGACCATTTGTGATTCGCTAAGTCGTCCCGCGCGTAAGGAGAAGGGACTTCATGCTTTCTCCGGTGAAAGACTCGGCTACAATCGTCGGCGGAGGACCCATGTCCAAATCGCGCAGGCATTTCTTGACCCAGACTTCGCTTGGTCTGATCGGTGCAGCCGTCGCCTCTAGCAGCAGCACGCAGGAGCCCACGCAACTCCCGCCAGGAGCGCCCCCCGCATTCGGCACCGGACCAGCCGTTGGACCCGATGTGTCGCCTGCGACCTTCGCCGAGGCAGAAAAGCTCGTGCAGGTGCAGTTGACAACCGCCGATCGCGCCATGGCAGCACAATCGTGGCGCGTGAACCTGGCCTCGCTTTACGAGCGCCGCACCGGTCCCCGCACTGTCGCTCTCGAACCTGCTCTCGCACCCTGGTCGCGCTACCATTCCGTTCTACCCGGCCAGCCCTCCGGCCCCCAGCGTGATCGATTTATCCGCAGCAAGTCCGACCCCGGCCCGCTGCCTTCCAACGATGCGGACATCGCCTTCGCCTCCGTCACACAGCTGTCGCTCTGGATCGAGCAGCGCAAACTCACCTCCGAGCGCCTCACCGAAATCTACCTGCGCCGCATCGAGCAATTTGATCCCAAGCTTCGCTCGGTCATCACGCTCAGGCACGATCAGGCGCTCGCCGAAGCGAAGAAGGTCGACGAAGAAATCGTAGCGGGCAAGTACCGTGGACCGCTTCACGGCATTCCGTGGGGTGGCAAGGATCTTCTGGACACCGCCGGAATTCCGACCACCTATGGCGCCGAGCCTTTTCGCAACCGCATTCCCAAGGACGATGCCGCCGTCGTGAAGCGCCTCCACGCCGCCGGCGCCGTGCTTCTCGCGAAACTTAGTCTCGGCGCCCTCGCGCTCAACGATATTTGGTTCGGCGGACAAACCGTGAACCCCTGGCTCCTCGAGGAGGGCGCGTCCGGTTCCAGCGCCGGCCCCGGCGCTGCGACCGCCGCGGGTCTGGTCGGCTTCTCGATCGGCAGCGAAACCGGCGGCAGCATCGTCAGCCCCAGCATGCGTTGCGGCATCACCGGATTGCGGCCCACCTACGGCCGCGTGCCGCGCACCGGTGCCATGACCCTGTGCTGGTCGCTTGATAAGCTCGGTCCCATGACGCGTACCGTCGAAGACGCTTTGCTAGTGCTGCAAGCCATTTCTGGGCCCGATGCCGGCGACATTTCCAGCGCTCCCAGTCGTCTCGATTTTGATGCCGGCGCGAGCATCAAGGGCCTGCGCGTCGGCTATTTCCCCGCCTGGATGAAGGAAGATCCCGCCACCGATGTGGACCGCGCCGCGCTCGACACCCTTCCAAACGTCGGCCTGCTGCCCGTGGAAGTCTCTCTTCCCAATTGGCCGTATAACTCGCTCAACCTGATTCTCTTCGCCGAAAGCGCCGCCGCTTTCGAGGAACTCACCTTGAGCCACGGCGTGGACCAACTCAAAGTGCAAACGCGCGACGCCTGGCCCAATCTTTTCCGCCAGTCGCGCTTCCTCTCAGCCGTGGATTTCGTCCAGGCCGACCGCTTCCGCGGTAAAGTAGCGCAGGAGATGGCGCGCATTTTCTCCGAAGTGGATCTGTTGCTCGTGCCTTCACTGCGCGACGAAATGCTCACCATCAGCAACCACACCGGGCACCCATCACTCACCCTGCGCGCCGGCTTCGTCGAAGTCTCCGAAGCGCGCTCCGACTGGGCCCCCGATCCGAAAAATCCGCTGCCAAAATTTTCTCCCCCGCGTCGCGTGCCCCACGGCATCACCCTGATCGGCCGCCTCTTTGAAGAAGGCACCCTCGGCCGCGTCGGCATGGTCCTCGAGCGCGCCTTTGCCGTCGCCGACCAGCGTCCACCCTCCTTCTGATCAGCCGCGCATCGACTCTTCGAATAGCTCGCCCTGGCAGTCGAGGGCGGGCGGCAGGCTAAGGCAAAGCAGCTCGCTCCATCCTAGACTCCTCTCGTCCCAAAAGACCTAGGGCCGGACGGGCCCGATGTGGAGCCTGTGGAGATGCGGCGCAGTAAGGCTGATCTGTGAAGCAGGAACCCACCGAAGAGACCGGACTAAACATCCGGCTCCGTAGGAATCCTCGCCGCAAGCGGCGGGGAGGACGTCAAGATTCGAAAGCCAACTTGCGCGCCGGGACTCGAGCCCCTACAATTCTCGGGTGTTCGAAGCACACCGTTTCTTGCTTTTCCTTGCCGCCGCGCTGCTGCTGGCAATCACTCCAGGGCCGGGAATCTTCTACGTTTTGGCGCGTAGCCTCGCCGGAGGCTGCCGCGAGGGCATCCTTTCTTCTTTCGGCACTTTGGTTGGCGGCTTCTTCCATGTCCTGGCCGCCGCGCTCGGGGTCTCGGCAATCCTTGCTGCTTCCGCCGTCGCGTTTCACACCGTCAAATACGCGGGTGCCGCGTATCTTGTTTGGCTCGGCATCCGGATGATCCGCGCGCGAAATGCGGAGATGGCCGTCAGCACATCGCCGCCAGCCCGGGCGGGCGCCTTTCGTCAAGGGATTCTTACCGAAGTTCTCAACCCGAAAACGGCTCTGTTTTTTCTTTCCTTCATTCCGCAATTCATCGCGCCCGAACGCAGCCATGTTTTCCTGCAATTCGTGGTTCTCGGCGTTTTCTCGGTGCTCCTCAATACTGCCGCTGATCTTGTGGTGGTCGTGCTTGCCGCTCCCGTCGAGCGCAAACTCAAGAGCAGCGTACGTTTCCGCCGCGGCCAGCGCGTCGCTTCCGGCCTCGGCATGATTTCTCTCGGAACCTACATCGCCCTCGCCGACACTCGATAATCCAACCGAGGAGAATTGCTCATGAGCAAAAAGAAAGAAATCTCGCGGCGCACCTTCCTGACTAAGGTCGCCGCCGGCGGCGCCGCGTGTGCCATTGTTCCTAGACACGTCCTCGGTCGTGGATTCACTCCGCCGAGCGACACGCTGAACGTCGCCGGGGTCGGGGTCGGGGGCATGGGCCGCAATAATCTAATCAACCTTGCAAGCCAGAACATCGTGGCGCTGTGCGACGTGGACTGGCGCTATGCCGATAAAGGATTCGACCGGCTCGACCTTGACATCGAGAGGCTGAAGAAGCGCATCGAGCTGCCGGCCCCGCCGCCCCCCGGCGAGCCGCAAGTGCCGTTCAATCCCGTGAAGGCCCAGGTTCGGCTCGAAGGGATGATCAAGCTTAAGACCAAACATGTGCCGAAAGCCAAGCGTTACACCGACTATCGTGACATGCTCGAACACCAGAAGGACATCGATGCCGTGGTAGTCGCTACGCCCGACCACATGCACGCTTCCATTGCCTTGGCGGCCATGGACCTTGGCAAGCATGTGTACGTCCAGAAGCCGCTCTGCTGGTCGGTCGAGGAAGCTCGAAAACTTTCCCGTCGCGCCAAAGAAACAAAAGTCGCTACGCAGATGGGCAACCAGGGACACTCCTCGGACGATGGACGGAGCGCCGTCGAGTACCTGTGGGCTGGCGCGATCGGCGACGTGCGCGAGGTACATATCTGGACCAACCGGCCCCTCGGCTTTTGGCCCCAGGGCGTGCCGCGCCCGGAGCCGCTGAAGCCGCAGGCCACCCCTCTTCGCTGGAATGGCCCGGGCGTCAATGCGCGGCTTGCTGCCGCCCTGGCCGGCAACTTTCCCATTCCTGACGGGCTCGGCTGGGATCTTTTTCTTGGCACGGCCCCGAACGTGGACTACCACCCTATCTACCACCCGTTCAACTGGCGCGGCTGGACCGATTGGGGCGTCGGCGCGATCGGGGACATGGGGGCTCACTTGATCGACCACTCCCTGTGGGCGCTCGACCTGGGTTTGCCCACAAGCGTTGAGACTGTCTCAACCCCTTTCAACGGCGCCTCTTACCCGCACGCCACACTTACCTTCTACGAGTTCCCCGGGCGGGGGCTGATGCCCCCGGTAAAGCTTACGTGGTACGACGGCGGGTTCAAGCCCAACAAGCCGGAAGAACTCGACGATGAAGAGTTGAATAAAGAAGGTGGCGCGCTGCTCATCGGCAGCAAGGGCAAGCTCCTTCACGATACTTACGGCTTCAAGCCCCGGCTCCTGCCCAAGTCGCTCCACGATTCCTTCGGCAAGCCTCCCGAGAAGCTTCCTCGCATCGCCGGCGAAGCCCACGAAATGAACTGGGTGGACGCCGCCAAGGGAGGGGCGGAAGCTTCATGCCCCTTCGAATACGCCGCTCGTCTCACCGAGGTCATGCTCCTCGGCATCGTAGCCCTGCGCGCCGGAAAAAAGATCTACTACGACGGCGACAACATGCGCATTACCAACGTCCTCGAAGCCAATGACTACTTGCGCCGCGACTACCGCCACGGCTGGTCAATATAAAAAGGAAGATGCCGCCAGCGGCGGGAGCGGACACTGCCCCACACTCCACGGGACTTACCTCGTTGGCAAAAACAAGGGGGTGGGGGTAAGCTCGCGCCAGCTAATCGGAAGCTCCGACATCGCAAGCCTTTCTCAACCAGCGGCATGAGCTTGCGCCGGAGATGACCTGCTCGGCCTTCAGTTTCTCAATACTTATCCAACGCGCTTTTATGGGCCATTGTCATTCTCGCATTGCTTCGCCGTTAGAGATGACCCCTTAAACTTACTTGGACATAGTACAAAGCCAAGCGAAACCAACAAGATAGATCTTGTTGTTACTTGATGTCCAAAGGCTGCAGCTTGGCATTCACTAGGAATGGGTTATCAAACTCGGTCAACTCGCCCCAGCCCTTGCCCAGAACAGGAAGGAGCCGCGCGGAAAGCGGTTTGTGCCATTTCACGGCCAGGCTGGCCATGTCGCCGATGATGAGCGAAAGTTGTTCTGCGCTGATGTCGCCGGGGAGCGGAACAGTGTCGAGTCCGGTGCCGCACACCGCGGAATAACTGAGCAGCGCATCGAGCGAGAGGTGTCCTTCGCTCCAGCGCTGCGCCAGCCGCGAATCTTCCAGGATCGGCAGCATCAAGCCCGAGTATCCGGTTTGTTTCACTTTGACGTCTTTAACGGCTGCGGTAATTGTCGCTGCCGCGGTCAGCGTTCCACTCATGCCGACGGGCTCGGTGGTCAGATTCTCGATGGCCGCTCCGATCGAAGCATTCTCCGGCGGCGACGGCGCTGGCGACAAATCGATGCCCATGTACGTCCACCCGGTATCCTGATCGATGCGTCCCGCGTGATGCTCTATGTCGAAGGCCGAGCTCGCGAGTAAATCCGTCAGCCGCTGCTTTGCCGTGGCCAGGTCCGGGGCGCCTTTGAACGACGCGGCAACCACGTTCGCCGACTCCAGCGCGATCGCGAATTGGTGCCCAAAGCCGGTGTGATATGCGGCCGGAAAGAAGGGCGTCAGCGGCGGCACCATGGCAATCGCCGCAAATCGAAAGTTGCCCTGGCTGTGCTCCGTCTCTTCGAGTTTCTTCATCACGCGGGCTGCCGCGCCCACGGCGCTCCAGCGCACGCCATCATCGCCGGCAACCACGAGACTGGCATTCAGCGTTTTCGTATTACTCAAAATTTCTGCAAGCAGGTCCGCTTGCGAATCGCTGTCCCCGGCGTTCAGCATGGCCGGGCCGATCGACGCCGCAAACTTTTCCGTTCCCGCCAGCGCGTCGTACTGCTTGAAAAACGCCACCGCCTGCTCGGTCGTCAATCCCTTCGTGTATTCCGGAAACGGCTGCGTCGCGATTCGGATCGTCTGGACCTGGTATCCGCGCGATTCCAGAATCGTCTGCCCGCGTTTCAGCATCTTCAAAGCATCCGCCACCTGCCCCTTGTATTGCGTGCGATCCAGATTGATAAACGCCGTGATCGCCCGAATCTTCGGTTTTTCTTGAGGCGGGGCAGTTTTCTGCTGCGCGAGAATGATTCCGCAGTTGCCAACAAGCGTTATGAGCAGTGCTGCAAGTAAACAGCGAAGGAATCCAGCCAAGATGATTGCAGGCGGACGCATAAAAGTGTGCTCCTCCTAAATGCGCGGCGCGTGTCCCGACCTTGTCGGGGTGCTGCGCCTCACAGCATACAAGATTCGGCCCGTATGGAGATGGGTTGGATGGAAAGTGTAGGTGGACTTCAATCCGCCCTTTTGGTCTCTACACAAACGCGGCGATGCCGGTGATGCGTTCGCCGATCACCAGCTTGTGAATGTCGTTCGTCCCCTCGTAGGTATAAACGCTCTCGAGGTTGTTCATGTGGCGCATGATGCAGTAATCGTCCACGATGCCGTTCGCGCCGAGAATATCGCGTGCCTTGCGCGCGGTTTCCAGCGCGATGGCCACGTTGTTCATCTTCAACATCGAAATGTGCGAAGGATCGACTTTGCCGTTATCCTTGAGCCGCCCGACGTGCAGCGCCAGCAATTGCCCTTTCACGATCTCCGTGATCATCCACGCCAG
>QHZC01000338.1:0-4313 GCA_003224515.1 Acidobacteriota bacterium | reverse complement strand
TACCGCGCCTGATTCAAACAACTCAGTGGCCCCTTCAAGCCCGAAACGCCGGGCAGCAGGTTTTCTTCCGGAATTTCGCAGTCGCTGAAAGCCAATCCGGACGTCACCGAAGCGCGCAGAGACCACTTGCCGTGCACATCCCAGGTTTTGTATCCGGGCGCGCCTTTTTCCACGAGGAATCCGCGGACTTTATCGTCCTCGGTTTTGGCCCACACCACTGCCACGTCGGCGATCGACCCGCTCGTAATCCACATCTTTTCGCCGTTCAAGATGTATTTGCTGCCATTCTTCACCGCGCGCGCCAGCATCCCGCCCGGATTCGATCCGAACTGCGGCTCCGTCAAGCCAAAGCAGCCGATCGCTTTGCCCTGTTGCAAGAGTGGCAGCCACTTGTTCTTCTGCGCGTCGCTCCCATACGAATAAATCGGATACATCACCAGCGCGCCCTGCACGGAAACAAAACTGCGCAAGCCGGAATCGCCGCGCTCTAGCTCCTGGGTCATCAAACCGTATGCGACGTTGGACATCCCCGCGCATCCGTATCCATGCAAGTTCGCACCAAAAAATCCCAGCTCGCCGAGCTGCGGCACGAGATGCTTAGGGAAAACGCCTTCCCGGCTTTGTCTTTCAATAATCGGGATGATTTCGTTCTCGACGAATTGCCTTGCCGTCTGACGAACCAGTTTTTCTTCGTCGTTTAGTTGCGAATCAAAATCGATGTAATCCACTCCGCCATATCCCGCCATAATTCTCTCCTTGTTTCTGCCAACCCCGACCCGGTCGGAGGCAACGCGCGCACAAATGAATAGGGCGCTCTGCGTCCGGTCACTCGTGAAAGGTTCCTCGGGAAAGGATCTGCTGCGGGCGCCGTTCCCAGGGTGCGTTCCGCTCGGCCACGGCTCTTTCGTCCCGAGTATAGCAAGTCCCCGAAAGTGGCAGCAAGAAACCCCGCTTGCGAGAATGGAGATCTTATCCGGTGAGGGTCGAAAGCTTCTGAAGATGGCGAATCAGGGAGCTTCAACGCTAAGGAGTGAACAGCCGATGCATGCCGATGTCGGAAAGGTCCCGCGGCGGCGTCAAGTCTCGCAGACGACCCATGACGTAAAGCTGAATGGCATTGAGGTCTTCCGGCGCGAGGCCGACGAATCCTACGCCCATGCGCTCGGTCCCCTCTTTTCGTACGATGCGCGCAAGAATGTTCAGCGAGGCACGGACCTCCGCGATTTTGAACTCCAAGGCAACTTCCTGTCCTAAGTCTATGTCCGGCAATGGTTGTAGCAACATACCGCTTTCACTGATGTTCAGGCTGCGCAAGGGAAACTTCCGGTCATCCCAAGTGCAAATGACTTCGGTAATGAGGGGTAAGCGAGCCGCATGCCGCTTGCCTTTCCACCCCAGGGAATCCATGGCCGCCAGCAAAGGACGGATGCGGCCCGCGGTTACTGGTTTGGACAAGACAAAATCGGCACCCCCGCCAAATGCCTTCCGCAAAATATTGATGTCCTCGGTCGCGCTGAGCATAACGATGGTGGTCTCAAGGTTGAGCGGCGACTTTCGGATGCGCTTGGCCAACTCAAGACCGTCCAGCAAAGGAGTGCCCATGCCCACGAAGGCGATATCAAACCGTTGATTTTCCGCTCGTTTCCCGGCCTCCTGGCTATCTTCAAACGTTAAAACGGTATGATCCAAAGGAGCGGCCAGAGACCGCAAGAGCTTCATGCTCAGGGGTTCGTCGTCAACCACCATGATTTTGAGCGACATAGGCTTTCCCTCAGCTCCGGTTCAAGCACAAAGGATCTGCTCTGTTAAGCATACGCCTTGGCTGCCGGCAGGTCCCAGGTCATTGACCACGGAGTGTCCAAAGCGTGAAGTCCGGCGAACTGGTCGAAGGCGCTGCCGTCGTTGACCCGGCGGAGACACAAAGCGCCTCGGGATTCTGGGTGAATCCAAAGAATACTTCGGCCTTAACCGGGAATGCCGAGAGGGCCGCAAAATCCGCAAATGAAGGTGCTGTTCCCGTCGGCCGCACGAGAAAGAAGAGTGCCCTACGAATTAAGCAAAATTGGGACTAATGGCCACTAGCACCTGTACGGCCGGACACTCAACTTGTAACATTTCTACCCGCAACGATTCTTACTAAGCCCGAGTCTGGGGTTGGACATCCCATAAATAATTGTTCCTAAACGTCTTAAATGGTTTTCACCTTCGGCACTGAAATTGCCCTCGTCTCTGCCAGGATAGACTGCATGGCTGTCCGCGCCCGAGCCTTTAGAACCCGGAAGGGAATTGGAGAGAAGCAGTGAGAATTGATCCCAAGCGAAATTATGTGAGGCGTGCCCACACCGGGGGATTCTCGATGGTGGAACTGGTGGTCGTTCTGGCCGTGATCATGATCATCACTGCCGTCAGCCTGCCGTATTTCCTCCAGGCGTTTGGTACCTATCAGTTGAACGACGCAGCTACGCAGGTGGCGAGCATTTTGAAATTCACCCGTTATGAAGCCATCCGGACAAACGCCCCCGTCAGCGCCCAGGTACGTCAGGTCACCACCCCCCGCGCCATGACAAACATTTGGACGGATTCGAACGTAGACACGATCGAGCAGAACACGGAAAAGCAAATTTTGCTGGACAATAACATTGTTCTAGACGACTCGACGGTTCCGCCGAATACGGCAGGGCTGGCCACTTCGGTAGGGGTAGCCACGCTGACCGCGGTGTCCTCCGGATCGCTGACGTTTCATCAGCGAGGAGCGGTGACTCCAGCAGCCGTAAATGTCCTGTATGTCGGCAACGTGGCGCGCCAGACCTATGGTTACCGGGCGGTGGTCTTGTTTCCCTCCGGGTCGGTACAAATCTGGACAGCAGATGCGACGGCAAGCGCGGGCTGGAACCAGATTAACTAGCGAAAATGGAAGGCATCGGCATGCGATCGAAACGCAGAAATTCAAGAACCAACCAGAGCGGCTTCACCATGATCGAGATGTTGATTGCCACGCTGATGATGGTGGTCGGTATAGTGGCCATGGCGCAACTCGTGCCCCTGGCGATTCACTTGAACGCGGGCAACCGCGACGATTCCACGGCGCTGGTACTTGCTCAGCGCGAATTAGATGAAATGCTCGACCAGCCGATCACCGCAACAACGTTTAGTGACCCGCAGGGGGTGCTTTGTCCCACGACCAGCACCTGCAACCTGGGGAATACGGCCACGCCGAAAGTGCCGGTGGGTAGCCCGGTGGTAATGCTGTACAACCGGCCGATGATTGACTTCACGCAGGCAAAAGTTGCGAATTATAACTTCAGCTATACGGATCCCAACGATCCGTTCGCGTTGACCTACGACATTCGCTGGGCCGTCATCACATACGCCAATGGAGCGAATGCAACCGGCAAACGATTCATCGTGGGCGTGCGCCGCATTGGCGGCAACGTTCCCTTTTTGCCTCTGACCCTGGACACGATGGTAGAAAAATGAAGCTCGCACAAAAGCAGAAAAGACAAACAGGTTTTACGCTGATTGAGCTGATGGTGTCAGTGGCCATTTTTATCGTGCTCAGCGGCGCCATTTTTGGGCTGATGGGAACTTCGCAGAAACAGTTTCGCACGGAATCGCAGCTGCTCAGCTCTTTTCAGGAAGCCCGGCTGGGATTGGATCAGATCGTTCGCGATTCCAATGCCACGGGTTATCCCCCGGTAAATCATTTCTCCACCTTGCCGACTTTGAGTTCCGGCTACGCCAGTTCGCCGGTTGCCTGGATGCCCGGCTACCTCACCTCGTCGTCCTGCACGATTGGCACTGCCGGCGGCGGCACCTGCACGACGCCGGGGGACTTCGACGTGATCTTTGAAGGGGATTTCAACGATGGGAACGGCGTTGAGTGGGTCCGTTATCAATTGCAGGGCACCACGCTATATCGCGGTGTGACGCCTAAGTCCGCCACTAACGACCCGGTTACGGCTACCAACGTGGCGGGCGTGATGCTTCCTTACGTGACGAACGTAATGAACAACGCCTCTTCAGCGCGGATTGCTACATTTCGAGCCGGCTATCCAGCGATGTTCCCCGGTTCCGTTGCCCAGCCCATCTTCCAATACACCTGTGACAGTGGCACCGGCACGGTGCTTTGCCAGAATGCGGGTGCCAGCAATTCGCCCTCAAACGTCCGGGATATTGAAATCACGCTGATTGTCATGTCCGCTCAGCAGGACGCTCAAACGAACAAGTTGCGCCTGGTGGAGCTGAACGGGCGCGGGCACCGCAAGAATCCGAAACAGTAAGAGCATGGAGAACACCATGAAATCCAATCGCAT
>QHZC01000340.1 GCA_003224515.1 Acidobacteriota bacterium | reverse complement strand
GCTTGCAACTCAACGACTTACGTTCGCGACAAAGGGAAGTCAGGTTAGCAATGAACTGACGCACACTGCCATAGTACGATGGTTCTAAATGACTTACGAAGAAATGGGGCGCCGTTTGTCCTGCACAGGGCGAGGATACTTGCTAAGGCACTATCAATAGGTTTTGGTCCACACCGCAGCGCATCAGAGCGGTATTCTAATTCACTAACTCGGTCCAGGAGGAGCACATGAAATCGCGCTGGTGGATTTCTCTCTGCATAGTTTCCATTCTTGCTGCCACTTGCTCCGGCGTCTGCGCGGATAAACAGGGCCGTGGAGACGACGAGGACAACTATAAATACAAGGATAAAAATAAAGACAAGGACAAGGATAAGGGCAAGGACAAAGACAAGTACAAATACAAAGAGAAGTACAAGGAAAAAGACGGCCGTGAAACCGAGGTTGTCTTTGTCGATCACGATCGCGTCGTGATGCGCGAATGGTATGTTGAGCGCAAGGTCTCGCCAAAAAAGATCGCTTGCCTCCTGATCTGGAAAGGCAACTGCTAATCCGTGGCGAACTCACGCCGGCCTTGCGAGAACGAATCGAACCTTGTCCCGAGGAACTCGAAGAACGTCTCCCACCGCCGCCGCCAGATTATGCACACGTTATCATTGGTGGGCACATCGTTCTTCTCAACCGCAGGACATCTGTCGTGGTGGACATCTTGCATCTGGAGTTCTAAGCCGCCAGGAGGGCAGGCATTCTACCAAAAATTGAAAGCGTCGAAACAGTTACCATGCTACGAATCGGCCCCGGCCTCGGCACAGCGCCGCGGATTCAGTGCGCCGGATTACGTGTTAGCCTTTCTATTCCACAACGTAACTAGCCCACACTGATTGCATGACCGCATCCAAAATGGCCTCGGCGCGGTTGACGACGAAAACTTGGATTCGATTGTCATGGGCACCTGAACGCTCGGTCTCGCCAAAAAAGATCGCTTGCCTCCTGATCTGGAAAGGCAACTGCTAATCCGTGGCGAACTCACGCCGGCCTTGCGAGAACGAATCGAACCTTGTCCCGAGGAACTCGAAGAACGTCTCCCACCGCCGCCGCCAGATTATGCACACGTTATCATTGGTGGGCACATCGTTCTTCTCAACCGCAGGACATCTGTCGTGATGGACATCCTGCATCTGGAGTTGTAAGCCTCCAGGATCGACAAAAGTTCCAGATTCAGAGCGAAACGGCTGCGGCCCGTTTCTTAGGGGCCTGCGGCTGGTTCGATGCTTGAAGTTCGCGTTCAGCAGCGAGCCAATCGGAAACCTCGTCGCTCTTTAAGCTCACAGGATCGCACCCAGGCGTTCCTCACAAAATCCGCAGGAGGTGATCCACTATGCCGACGGTCAAAGAACTTAACATCCAGCTCGAAAATAAACCGGGTACGCTCGCGAAGTTATGCAACGCGCTTGCCGGCCGCAAAGTCAACATCGTGGCCTTCCAGGCATCCGCTGCTGAACGCAGGAGCCAGGTGCATCTCGTAGTGGACAATTTAGCAGCTGCCAAAACGGTATTGGGTGCTGAAGGATCGACCTTTACCGAGACTGACGTGGCACAATGGCGCGTGCTGCTGGGCGGCTTGGTGAAGCCAATATCAACATCAACTATGCTTACAGTGGAATAGAACCGCATACGAACGCCCCGTTGTTATTCTTCGGCGTGGCAGAAGTGGGCCGCGCAGCACAACTGCTTGAACAAGCCGCTTCTGCGACTGTAGCTAGATAATTGGCCCCTAGTTTCAGGGATTGAGGGCTGAGGCCGCTTCCTTAGCGGCCTTGCCTCTTGTAACTGATTTGGGCAATTCTCACCTGGGATTGCCGGATTGCTCTATCACTCGCCTCGATCTCGTTGAAAACAATACCCATCCCCGTTGGGGTTACGTTTCCGGTGACATTGCCTATAGCCGCGAACTCTGCGCCAGAATGAGTGATCCGGACCCGTACCCGCGTTCCCGTGGGCAAGGGAGCGGTTGTTTTCACGAAGACACCGGAGAAACTAATTATAAGGTCCCGCGTAAGCGAAACAACTTCGCCGCGTCCGTCCAAATCAATGACTTCAGCGATTGCTCCAAAGTTGTAGCGCGTTGCGCCACGACGTTCGTTCATGATGGATTATGGAGTATCGTTGCCCTCGCGGACACAAATGGAAATGGCCCGATGCTGCCTCAGTCGTCTTCACCGGCGCTGGATCCTGAACTTCAGAGCGAAGCGGTCGCGGCCCGTTTCTTTGTGGCCTGCGGCTGGTTCGATTCTTTAAGTGCGCGCTCGGCTTCTATCCAATCTGAAAGATCGTGCCCATCTTCGCATCCGCGTGCCAGATAGATCTCGTAGGCACGCTGACGGATTCGCTCCTCGCTATACGGTGCAAGTTTGTTATCGGTCATGATTAAAACCTCCTATTCAAACGCTGTCTCCCCTACTTAGATTCTTGCTTAGGGCGCCACCTGGTAGCAACCGTTTTTGAGGATCTTTGCAATCCAATCGGCATGAGGAAGGCCACAGGCGGAAAGAACCTCAATCTCGCGGTCCACGTCGTATTCCACG
>QHZC01000337.1:4400-8063 GCA_003224515.1 Acidobacteriota bacterium | reverse complement strand
TTCCTACAACTTCCGCGCCAACGCATTGGATTTCTTCGCGCAGGACGATTGGAGATTCCGTTCGAATTTGTCGTTCCATTTGGGGCTGCGTTACGAATACAACGGACCTTATACCGAGGCAAACAATCACATCGCCAATCTGGACGTGGAGCCAGGTTTTGCAGCTGCCGCGCGTGTGCTGCCCGGCCATGCCGGGCCCTTCAATGGAATATTTCCGCCGTCGCTCGTCCGGCCGGACCGCAACAATTTCGCGCCGCGCATGGGGATTGCCTGGAAACCACATAAGCAAACGGTGGTGAGGACGGGCTATGGAATCAACTACAACTTGGCGCAATACGGCACCATGATCCAGAACTTCGCGTTTCAACCGCCCTTTGCTGACACCGCGACGAACACCACGGATGTCAACGGTCTCATTAGCACTAGCCGGTTGACGATCACCGCTGGATTCCCCAGTGCCGGAAGCACGGTGACCAACAACTTCGCCGTCAACCCAAACTATCGCCTCGGCTACGTGCAGATCTGGAATCTTGATATACAGAGGGAGTTTCCTGGTGGCGTGGTGATGAACGCCGGTTACAACGGGGCGAAAGGAACGCGGCTGGATACGGAGCGCGCGCTGGTGGTCTCCGGCGGCCAGCCATTTAGTTACGAATCTTCGGAGGGAAATTCGATCTTGCATGCGGGCTCCGTGCGCGTGCGCAAGCGCATGGCGAAAGGGCTGGGGCTGAGCACGCAGTATGTGTTTTCAAAGTCCATCGATGACGCGTCATCGATCGGAGGCGGGGGAAGCGTTGTGGCCCAAGATCCCTTTGATATCTCCGCGGACCGCGGGCTTTCCAGCTTCGATCAGCGGCACAAATTCACGGGAAACTGGATTGTGGATCTGCCATTCGGCGAAAACCGGCGGTTTGATCCCAAGGGTGCATGGAGCCACATTCTGGGGGGATGGCAGTGGAGCGGTGACGCAACGGTTGGTTCCGGGCTGTACTTCACACCGCGGGTGCTGGGGGGAGGGCTGGACATCGGCCGAGGTGTGAGTGGGTCGCTTCGCGCCAACGTCGTCGCCGGGCAATCGATTTCCATAAGCGACCCAACCACGCTCAAATGGTTCAATACCGCTGGGTTTTGCGCACCGAGCGCCACTTGTAGGAATCCCCATAGCTCCCGCTTTGGCGATGCCGGGCGAAATATTATCGAGGGACCGGGACAGGTTTCTTTGAACATGTCGCTCAACAAGACGATCACCATCAAAGAATCCCGCGCGCTTGAGCTGCGCATCTCCACAATCAATGTGTTTAATACCGCGCACTTTACTTCCATTAATACGGTAGTGAATTCATTTACATACGGGGAGGTCACGGGGACGGGCGGCATGCGCCGCGTGACAATGCACGCGCGCTTCCGGTTCTGAAGGAAATGAATATGCGGCTTCCGAGAAAAATATCTTCGATCTTCACCGCCGCGGGGCTGCTATTACAAGTGGCCATGCCAGTGATGGCCCAGCAGAGCGGACAAGCCGGAATGAGTGAGGCGCGCATTCAGGTTACGAGCGAACTCGTCCTGGTGAATGTGGTCGCGCACGACAAGAAAGGGAACCTCGTTCGCGACTTAAAAAAAGGAGACTTCAAGCTCCTTGAGGATGGGAAGAAGCAGGAGATTTCCACTTTCGATTTCGAGAATGTAGACGAACTGCCGACCGCCAGCACTTTGGAAGCGACCGTGTCGGGCGTTGCAGGAGGAACGCTGCTGCGTTCCGGCAAGCAAGCGGCGCCGTCGTTGGACGCGCGCGACCGGCGATTGATTTTGCTCTTTTTCGATTTTTCGGCCATGGAACCGGAGCAGATTGACCGCTCTATCGATGCCGCGAAGAAATTCGTTGATGCAAAGATGCAGCCCGCCGATTTGATGGCGCTAGTGTCGCTGGCCACGAACATGCGCGTGGACCTGGATTTCACGGACAACAAGACCAAATTGCTCGCGGCGCTAACCGCGTACAATTCCGGACAAGGTCAGGGTTTCGAAAACGGCAGCTCGGGAAGCGCGGAAGGCGCCGCGGAGACAAGCGGAGCCTTCTCGGTGGACGATACGGATTTCAACACCTTCAGCGCGGACCGCAAGCTGCTGGCTCTGGAGTCGCTGATGCAGGCTCTCGGCAAACTCCCGCAGAAAAAAAGCCTCATCTATTTTAGCAACGGAATCAGCCAGACAGGCGCGGACAACCAGTCGGCGCTGCGCGCCACAACCGCGGAGGCGGTGAAAGCGAACGTATCGATCTATTCCGTGGATATCCGGGGCCTGCAGGCGTTCCCGCCGGGAGGAGAGGCGCAATCGGCCAGCTTGCACGGGCAGTCGGCTTATTCGGGCCAGTCCGTGCTGAACGATCTGAGTGGGAATGCCGCTTCGCAGGAAACGCTCGCGACGCTTTCGTCGGACACGGGCGGCAAGGCGTTTTTCGATTCCAATGATTTCAGCAGCGTATTTTCCCAAGTTCAGAAGGATAGTTCAGCGTATTACGTTCTGGGCTTCACCAGCAAGAATCCGCTGAAGGACGGAAGATTTCGCCGGTTGAAAGTGCAGGTCAACCGCGTTGACCTGAAGCTGGATTTTCGCTCTGGCTACTACGCTGGGCGAGATTTCGAGCACTTGAACCGCGCCGACCGCGAGCAGCAGCTCGAAGACGAACTGGACGCGCAACTGCCGCGGGTCGACGTGCCTCTGTACGCGGGAGCCGCGTATTTCCGGCAGGATGACAGCCACTACTATCTCGCGGTATCGCTCGTGATTCCCGGCTCGCAGATACCATTCGTAACGGAGAAAGAGAAGGATAACGCGACGATCGACATCATCGGCGAAGCTCTCGGAGGCGGCAAGCTGCGTGTTGGGCAATTGCGCGACACCGTGAAGCTGGAAGAACGTGCAGTACAACACCGGCTTCGTACTGGCTCCCGGCAGCTACCACCTGAAATTTATCGTCCGCGAGAATCAGTCAGGCCGGATGGGCTCTTTCGAGACGGACGTGCACATCCCCGACCTTCGCAAGACGCCGCTGAAAATGAGTTCGGTGGTACTGAGCAGCCGGCGCGCTCCCGTCACAAACAAGAAAAACGGAGCGAATCCACTCGTTCGGGACCAGATGGAACTTGTTCCGAACATTACCCATGTCTTCGCGCCCGACCAGCATCTCTATTTGCAGTATGAAGTGTACGATGCGGCAAAGGAGAAGAATCCGGCACCCGCGGGGGCCAATGGCCAGAACCGGACAGCCAAGGATGCCGCGGTGGCCAAGCCAGCAAAGGACAGCATCCGAGTTTTCACGAGCATCGAGTTTTTGCAAGGCGCTACAAAGATTTACGAATCAAAGACGGTGGTGGCGAACGAAGTGACGGCTCCAGACCGCAAGGCGGTCATTTTCCAGATGGATTTGCCGCTCGAGGCTTTGCAGCCAGGCCTATACCTGTGCCAAGTGAACGTGATTGACGACGTGGCGGCAAGCTTTTCCTTCCCGCGGTTCCCGTTGCTGATCCGCGAAGCCATGCCAGCGGTGCCGAGGAAGACGGCGGACTCCAGACCGAACGGGAAAGGTGCTTCTGGGCAGAGAAACGGTTCAAAATAAGAGACTTAGGATCAGTCGCCGGCGACCGCGCTCCGAGACAATTCGCG
>QHZC01000337.1:0-4364 GCA_003224515.1 Acidobacteriota bacterium | reverse complement strand
TTTTCGGGGGAATTCTGCGCGGCGGTCCAGCCGCAACCCCACTTCTTTCAGAAACTCGGCTGAAAAACCGATGTCTTCGGCGCGATCCACACCCCAAAACCAGAGCTTCTCTTCCTGACGCTGGAGGAAACCCAGAGCCTCTTGGAGCTTTTTCATGGCGCGATCGAAAGATGAGGCCAGAAAGAAGATGCCCAGGGTCCAGGCATGCCTGGGGTAGTGGACCTGGACGCGTACGCAGTATTTCCCCGACTGGTTTCGTTCCATGGTGCAGCGGTAGTCGTTGCGAGCGGCGGAAGTGCGGGCTGACATGTTCGTATCACCGATCTTGGCGCTCCAGTGGCCATCATTGCTTCTGCTCCGAATTCTCGGTGCTAGCACTTGAAACCCAAGTTGCACCAAATAAAGGCATTTCGGGTAGAATTCGGTTTCCCTGGAGGACACCAATAGGGTATCGGGACGCACGAAGAAAGACAAGCACACCGTTTAAAATCTATAAACCGCTTATTTTGTGTTGCTTAGACTAGCCAAGAGTGCCGAAGCCCTTCAATTTCTCGGGCATCAGCTTCAGTTTGCCTTCCTGCTTCAAGCGGGTGTCCAAGGCCGTCCGGAAGGCTTCAAACGCAAGGCTCCGCTTGGATTGGAGGAGTTCTTCGGTCAACTGTTTCTTTTGTTTGTCGAAATCGGCCGTGTTGACTTCTGTTTTTTCGGCCACGCGATAGACCAGCCAGTTCTGTCCCAGGCTCAAAGGGGCAGCCACGTCGCCAGCCTTCAGATTGAACGCTGCGCCAACCTGTTTTCCGCTCGCCGCGCCCGCGATGGACCCATCGTGCGCAATGGGATCGCTCGTTTTCGGCTCCAGGCCGAGAGCTCGGGCTGCGGCATCGAATTTCTCATTCGCCTTGACGCGCCTGGCTAGTTCCACCGCTTTGCCCTTCGCCATCTCGGCGGACTTTTCGCGCTTGAGATCGGCAATGACACGGTCGCGGACCTCTTCGACGGAACCCTGGTGTGCCGGCTGGATCGACTTCACGGACAGAACAACGTAGCCGCGATCGGTTCGAACCGGCGGGTTCAGCTCCCCGATCCGCAAAAGGAAGATCGCGTTCTTCGCTTCCTGAGAATTCGCGAGCTCCAACAAGGGGTCTGTCGAGCTGATGGGCCGCGTTTCGCCCACGGTGAGGTGATATTGTTTCGCCAGATCGTCCAGAGAGATTTTGTTGGAGTGGCGGATTGCCGCGGACAACTGGTCCGCCGTGTCGCTAGCCAGCTTATCCGCTTCGGAGAGCAAGATCGGCATGCGCAGCGATTCCTTCACTTCATCGAACGGCTTGGTGTGAGCGGTCTCTTTTTCCAACACCTTGATGATGTAGATGCCAATTTGCGTGCGGATCAAGTCGGAGGTGGAACCCACGGGCAGGCTGAAGGCCGCCTTTTCGTATTAGGGTAACGCCTGTCCCTGGCCGATCCAGCCAATATCGCCCCCCTTGTCCTTGGCCGCATCCTCGGAGTATTTTTTCGCCAGGTCTTCGAACTTTCCGCCCTTCTTGGCTTGTTTTAGAACGTCTGCCGCCGGTCATAAAGAGAATGTGCTCCAGGTGCACGCGGTTCGGCACCTGATACTGCTGAATGTTGGCCTGATATTGCACCTTGAGCATGTCATCGGAAACATGGACGTTCTGGCGGAACTGATTTACGTCCACAAGCGCGTAACCTGCCACCCGCCGTTCGGGGACCTGATATTTCGACTTGTTTTTTTCGTAAGCCGCGCGGATCTCTGCCTCATCAGGCGAAATCTTGCTCTCCAGGTCTTCCGGCTTGATCAGCGCGTAGTCCAGCTTGACCTTTTCATTCTTGTAGCGGAACTCATCCTGAAGTTCCGCGGGCCCCACGCTGATCCCGTCGGTTACCAGCTTGCGGAATTTTTCCTCGAGCAAACCCTGACGGATCAGTTCTTCGAACGCCGGCACGGTCAGTTGGAAGCGCGCCTGGACTTCGGCCGCATAGCGGTCCATGCCGACAAACGTGCCGCCATTGAATGCGGTCGGAACGAATTGGCGAATGCGGTTGGCCCGCTCCTGATCGGACACGGCAATTCCCAGACGCTTGGCCTCATATTCAAGCTCCTTTTCAAATACAAGCTGCTTCAGGATCTGCTGGGCGTAGAGGGCCTCGAGGGGCTTCATGTTCTGATTGCGCTGCTCGATCTGGTTGAGTTGCTGGCGCACGTCCTCGACGCTAACCGACTCATCCCCGATCTTGGCGACGGTATCGGTGGAGATCTCGCCGCTGACCGGCGACTGAGGAACGAGGTAAAGCAGCATGCTGCCTCCCAGGACCAGGACGACGGCCCCCAGAAGGATGCGATACCCGAGCTTGCTCTTATCTTTTGCTCCAGCCATCCGATGCATCTCCCGCGTCAGTAGACAAACTCAAGATTATAGGGGATATAGGCATTAGCCTCAAATACAATCGTCTTTGCCCTCCCGGTGAGTGGATTCCTGGAGAATCAGTCTTTAGGCATTCCCCCGCCCCGGTCCGGCGATGCCATCCACGATGCGCGGTCTCCGTCTGCAGTGGCGCGTTTCTTCGAGTCTACTATTTTGCAAACCGCATGCCCATTCTCGCCAACTAAAAGCCTGGTGTGTTCCTAATTCTGGGTGGCGTGCTCCCATCTCTTCTTTTGGGGCCGCGCGGATCGTTTCGGCAAGAAGCTCCCACGAGGAATGCACCGACCTTTGCGATGTGCTGCCGATCCTCAAGCAGCACTGCCAAGGTTGCCACCGCACTGGGGCATTGCCCCGATGCCGTTTGAAAGGTACGAACAGACCAGGCCATTCGCCGGCGCGATCCGCCGCTCGGGCAGGAAAAATCCATGCCGCCGTGGTTCGCTGATTCGAACGTGGGAAAGTTTTCGAATGATCCTTCGCTGAAGCCAGGGGAGATCGAGACCGTGGCCGCGTGGGCCAAAGCGAAATCGCCGGCCGGAGAAACAAAGGATGCGCCGCCGTCACGGCACTGGGTGGAAAGCTGGAGTATCCCAAGCCGGATTTGGTCTTGAAGATGCCACCGGCGGTGGCGCTTCCTGCGGGCGGCAACAGGAGTACGCCTATGAAATTATTCCCACAAATTTCAAGGAAGATCGCTGGGTGCAAATGGCGGAAGTTCTGTCGGCGCTGCGTTCGCGCGTGCATCACGCCGTTGTGTATGTTCGCCCGCGGGATTCGAATTGGCTGCGGCACGCGTCTGTTGGTGTTCCCTCCCTGCTTCGACGCTGACCGATCCAGAAGATCGCCGCGGCGCTCACGGGACGGACAGCGACGTCCTACTCGTCTACACGCCCTTGTTTTTCAGATGCACTACCCCGCCAATCCCCGCGCCGCTTCCGATCAATCAGGCGTCGGACTGATTTTCTTGAAACTCACGCCCGAGCCGCGCGTGCTGACGCTGCAACTCGCGAACGACCACTAGTGTGATACCGCCGGACTACCGGGTCGAGGTGCGCGGCACGCTTCCCAATGACGCCTCGCTGCTCAGTTTTTCCCCCACTTGCACCTGCGTAGAAAGCGATTCGAATACAGCCTGATTCGCAAAAAAGTGAACGGCGACGGCAAGCCGGATCATGAAATCGCGCCGCTGCTGCGCGTCAACTATCACTTCCGCTGGCAGATGAGCTATCGGCTGGCGGAGCCGCGACTCCTATGGGCGGGAGCGGAACTGCAAGCAGTAGGGTGGTACGACAATTCGAAGGGGAATCCGCATAATCCGGATGCGGAGGCAGAAGTGCGCTGGGGCAAACAGACCTACGACGAAATGACGGTGGGTTTCTTCGACGTCGCAGTGCCGGCCGGGGTGGACCAGCAGCGCTTTTTCATTCGGACAAAAGAGCAACAACAAGTTTGCTCCAGAGACCTGCACCAAGGGACAGGCGAAGCGCGGTTGGGCCGGGTGCGCTGTGCTATTTGCAATTTGACTACGCGCGACTCCGCAATTCATCCACGCGGAAACTGCTGTGCTAAATTGGGAAGTTGGAGCTTTCGCAGCACAATTAACCGTGACCACACAAGCGCCTATCGATCCGAAATTCCCTCAGCCCCACCAGAGGGCGCCGCGCGTTGAAGTGTATTGGAAAGCAGTTACCTACAAGACGGTCATCGGTTACGTGCTATTGGCCCTGACGATTATTTCCGCCGGGCTTTGCCTGACCAAACCGGACTTATATCAGGCGATCATCAAGAAACTCACTGAAAAAGTGAATGATCCCGAAAACGAATCGGGGTCCGCCGATCAAAGGCACGCCAAGTTCGTCAATCTCGACGGCAAAGTCCAAGTGAAAAAGGTAAGTTCGGTGCAATGGGTGGAAGCCG
>QHZC01000336.1 GCA_003224515.1 Acidobacteriota bacterium | reverse complement strand
GATGTAAATTCTAAGCTAAGACGCGGTGCCGCAATCACTTAGCTTTCGCAACAGGGTCGCTAGTTGGCCTATTCGGCCTACGGAGGTAAATGGTTGGGGTGCCCATCCATACCGTTTCCGCTTGTGGCTCGCCAAAATTAAAAGCGGATTTGAAAAATGAATGACATACGAAGAGGTCGTGTAACATGCGTTACATGGATGAGATTTAGCCATTGCGGAGTTTTGGCAAAGGAATAGAGGAAAAGAACCACCAGATGGCGCATCGCAGAATCGTAAGATGAGGGGGAATCCTGAAGAATCATCGGCGAAATAACAATTCGCCAGAGACAGGGTCTGTCGGTGGAGTTTCGCAAGCGACACCAGAAGCAGCACTTAGAGTTTTGTACTGTATACCTACGAACCAGAAGGCCGGAGTTCGAGTCTCTCCGGGCGCACCGCTTATCTCTTGAATCAAACACTTACAATAATTTGAGCAACGCGCGTTCCGCGTTCTTCGATCTCCGCCAAAGCAAGCTCACGTCGAGGTATACAATGATTCCCATTACATACGCCCAGACGCGACAGATGGCACCTCCTTCGCAGACGTATTTTTTACTGCAGAGGTTTGTGTTAAGCCCATCGCTGCGGAGATTCTGCTTGACGCCTCAATAGCCGCAGCCGCAAGCGAAGGCAGTTGCTCGCGGCCCATTCTTGTCACCGGTCCAGAAATGCTTATCGCTGCAACAGCTTCCTGATTTTTACCGAGAATCGGTGCACCGACGCAGCGCGCTCCCAAAGTTACCTCTTCATCATCTAGCGCATAGCCGTTATGCCGAACACGATCGAGTTCGCGCCGAAACTGCACCAAGTTTATAACCGTGTTAGGCGTCAGTGATGGCAAGACAAGTCCCTCCAGGGTGCGCTTTAGCAATTCTTCTGGAAGGAAAGCACAGATTGCTTTCCCCAGGCTTGTTGCGTGCACAGGGCGTCGCGTACCCACTCGCGACGCGAGTCGGAATTCATGAGAACTCTCGATTACATCGACATAAAGGACAGTTCCACCATCTAAAACTGCAAGATTGACCGTCTCCTGTGTTGACTTCCATAGTTCCCAGAGGATGGGTCGAGCCGCAGCCTGTAGGACGGCCCGATTATTTGTGTGTGTACCCATTTCTGAAAGCCTGGGACCGATCAAGTACGAGCCTGATTCCGTGCGTACAAGATACCCTTCGCGCTCCATATGCTTGAGAAAGCGATGGGCAGTGCTCTTGTTGATCGCAGTTGCTTCACAAATTTGTTTAAGTGTCGATCCGTAGGGAGCCCCGTGGATCGCCTCCAGTATGCTGAAAACCTTAGAGATGACCCCAAGTGGGGCCGTCACTGATATCAACGATTTTGTGGTGCGAGGCATGTTTCTCCTGATGCGAACGATCTCTTACCATCTGTGGGTGCGTTGAAAAGAGATAAGCATAGAACAGGAATCTGGCGGCAACGTTGGCGCATCATCTCGTCCAATGAGGTGGCCTCACTCATCCGGATGACCTCTTTTCCTAGATTGAGCGTAGCAGCTCACAACGACACTAGAGGCACTATACATTGTTCAAACTGAATTTCAACAGCCAACACTAGATTTCAATCGGAGGTCGCATCTCCATGCTCCGCTTGTACCTATGTCTTTTGTTATGTGTGTCTTGCTATAAATGAGGGCATGAGGAGGTATTCTCGAGATTTCAATATACGGGATCTAGTTTGATTGATTGAAATTTTGTCTTGACACGATTTGAAATCTTTGTTAGAAGGCGACCTCGGGGCGAGTCCAACTGTTCACTCTTCAACAGGTAAGAACAACTGTTGCCGGTTTTTTCAATCATGCGGCATCTGGACGGGATCGAGCAAATGAATTCACTCTCCGGAATTTCGAAGTTTCGAAGCGCAAAGGACAAACGAGATGACACACCGCATTGCAGTTCTCATTCTTCTGGTTTTCGGATCGTGCGGGTCTCTGTTCGGTCAAAGCGGAGCGTCCGGCCAACTTAATGGGACGGTCACCGATCAATCCGGTGCCGCCGTAGCGAATGCAAAGGTTACGGTCGTAAATAGAGCCACAAACCTCGGCGTGACAGTGCTGACGAGCCCCGCGGGACAGTATCGCATATTCAATCTTCTGCCTTCTCTTTACGACCTCACCATCGAAGCGCCTGGCTTCAAGACAGTACAGATAGCCGGTTTGAAAATCAACGTCGACCAAACGCTTACGCAAGACAGCGTTCTTTCGCTGGGAAGTGTTGCTGAGAAAGTTGAAGTAAGCGCCCAAGCCGACCTGCTGGAGCGCACTACAGTCAGCGAATCGACCGTCATCCAAGAAAAAGTCATCCAAGATCTGCCGCTCAACGGGCGAGATTACTCCCAGTTAATCACTCTAACTCCTGGAGCAAACGGCACTCGAATCAATGGCCAATGGGGTGACGGAAATAGATTCCTTTTGGACGGCACGAACAACACCACGATTCTAGGATCGAGGACTGCACTCACCCCGAATCTTGACACCATTCAGGAGTTCTCCGTTGATTCTCATAGCGCAAAGGCCGAGTACGGGGGTTTTCTTGGAGCGACCATCAATGTGGCGACAAAGTCAGGTGGAAATACGCTTTCCGGGACGCTGTGGGAGTTCGTTCGAAGCAATCAATTCCAGGCTCGAAATCCGTTCTCCCAAGCGACACTCAGCACGCTTCCACCCTATCATCGGAATCAATTTGGCGCCGCGATCGGTGGACCCGTTTATGTTCCAAAGCTCTATGATGGCAGGAACAAAACATTCTTTTTCTTCGCCTACGAACGGTTCACCTTGAGGCAGCACCGTGTGGTGCTCAGTCGCGTGCCGACTGCCGACGAACTCAACGGCAACTTTTCGACCTCAGTGATTGGCAGAAATATCTACGATCCGGCGACGACAACCGTTGGTCCTGGCGGTACATTGATGCGTCAACAATTTTCAAACAATATCATCCCGACGAACCGCGTCGACTCCCTGACGCAAGGGTACCTTAAATTAATGTTGCCGACCTCAAACTACAGCAATCCGTCCAATCTGAACGTTAATCGCCTGGATATCTTTCCGAACGACGAAACCAAGAATAACTATTCCGTTCGAATCGATCACAAATTGAACCACCGTGATAATTTGTGGTTTCGTTATTCCCAGGTTAGTGATGACAGCTCGACTCTTGTAACGGCCATCCTCCCGCAGCTGGTATCCCAGAAACGAAAGAATTTGGGAGTAAGTTGGGTGCATGCATTTAGAGCAAATCTATTCTTTGAGTCAACCTATACGTACAGCGATTTCCCTTTCACGCTGAATCAAAACCTCCAAGGCGGGCAGGCTGCGCTAGCCGCGCTCGGATTCAGTCAGGATCAGCTCGCAAAATACGGGATCCCTGACTTCCTGTCGGTAGGAAATTTCTCAACCCCCTATCTCAATGGGGTTTACGCGAACTATACAAAGTCGCCCGCCTCCATAGGAGAGTCTCTCTCCTGGACCACTGGAAAACACAGCACGAAATTCGGCTTTCAGCTTTCGCGTAAAGACTTTACGAACATAGCTACCGGCCACCACTATAACTTCAATGTCGCTCAAACTGCGGACCCACAGAACGTTGGGACTACGGGGATCGAGCTTGCTTCCTTGCTTCTGGGGCTTCCACAAAGTAACAGCTTGTACACGGGCAACTACACCATGGCCTTTAACAACTGGTCGCTCTATGGTGAAGACGACTGGAAGTTTCGCCAAAATCTGACGGTTTCGCTCGGAGTTCGATATGACAGCTTCCCTCCGCCGAATTTCTACGGTAGTGGCTCGATCAATGATTGGGATTATAAAACCGGCGACTGGCTCATCGGTGGCGGTAAACTCCCTCCAGCGTGCAATGTATCGCCAGTTGCTCCATGTATTCCCGGCACCGGAAATCTCAACGATCTTCCAAACGGTAACAGGATCAAGCTGGCCCGATACCCCGGTATCCGTTACCCCATTCATGATAATTTTTCACCACGACTGGGTGTTGCGTGGAGCTTCGCAAGAAACACAGTGCTCCGCGCCGGCTACGGAATCTACTTTGATACCGAGTCCTCCACGGCGCAGGAAGCCCAAAATACTTATGGGGCCTGGCCGTCTAATACGAGTGCCGGGGCGAATTACAACGACTTCAGTCAGTCTTTAACAACCGTGAACCAGATCGACAAGACTCCAGTTTCACCGACTACGACAGGTGTTCCCTGGGGAACAGTGAGCTACTTTTGGGATCCGCGAAAGAAAGATGCCATGTCCCAGCAGTGGAACGTGGACATTCAGCATCAGTTCTCTGAACACTTCGTGTTGACATCTTCTTATGTAGGCAGTAGAGGCAGCCGGCTGGATCTGAATATTGCAGCTAATACCGCCTTGCAACCAGGGGCCGGAACTCCAGCAGAGGTCAATGCACGAAGACCATTCCCTTTCTATGGAAGCGATACGCTCTACGGAACTGATCTCGGACGAAATGATTACAACGCTCTGCAAATCAAAGCAGAACGCCGCTTCTCGGCCGGATTTCAAGCGCTGGTTTCTTACACATTGTCGAGAACCACAGATAACGGAACCGATGGCTGGTATGTCGGCAATCCACAAAATCCTTACAACTTGAATGCTGAATGGGGCCCATCGAACAGCGACCGCACTCATATCCTGGTGATGAGTGGAGTTTACGAGTTACCTTTCGGCAGAGGAAAGAGATTGCTCCATAGCGGTGTCGCTTCCTATGTCCTCGGGAATTGGCAAATGAATGGGATTGGGACTCTGAGGTCAGGCACCCCCGTAGTTTTGTCTGTTCCCGGAGACGTTGCTAACGTGGGGAACGATGTGAAGAATTACGAACGCCCGAACCGCGTAGGAGATCCGCATCTCAGCAACCCCTCGGCTAAGCAATGGTTCAATCCAGGGGCATTTGCGGTGCCGGTCTTGGCATTTGGCGATGCCAAGCGCGGTTTAATTCGCAACCCGGGATACACAAATCTCGACTTGTCACTCTTCAAGAATTTTCCGATCAGAGAGCGACTAAGCCTTCAACTGAGGTTCGAAGCTTTTAATGGTTTGAACATCCAGAGCCTAGGTAACGCGAACGGCACCCTAGGAACGGGATTTGGCCAGATTACGTCAATTAGTTCCACGCCCCGGGAACTACAGTTTGGGGCCAAACTATACTTTTAGACCCTGGGCGCCACCCTGAGTTACGCGGCACCTTCCACGCGCCTGTTAAAGAGTAGCTCGAACACATAAACAGCCCCACGTAGATTCAAGAATAGGGAGAATTGGAATGTCTCAGTTTTACCTTCCGCGGTCGATCAATCGTTCCACACTCATGCTGTTGCTGTGCTCCATCGTGTTTCCCTGGTTTGCTGCGGCACAAGTGGTAAAGAGACATGAGCTCGCTCCCAACGGGTTCAACATTCTTACAGCAGCAGACGCAACTCGCCAGGGGGGAATCAAGCAGGTCGATATCGGTCCAGGAAAAGTTGGTTGGATTGAGTCCTGGCGGAATGCGGAAGACTCCCTTTCTTGGGACGTAAGCGTTGTCGAACCTGGCGAATATGAAGTCTCGATCATCGCTCAAGGGGGGAGGAGCGGAAGTAGTGTTCAAGTTGAAGTGGCGGGTCAGAAGCTGTCGGTTGACTGCGGCTCGCAATGGGACCGACTGAGCCTGGGAAAGGTGCGTTTACTCGCGGGGTTACAGCCTCTAACGGTTCGTTCCGCCAGTACTCCTCCGATCAAGAGTTTCTTTTCGGTCGAGCTTATTCGCTCCTCCGTGAAACAAGATCTCGCGGCAAGGGCAGAGAAGCTCTCAGCGAGCACCCAGTGGCTCGTGGCGGACCGATACGGGTTGATGTTCCACTGGACCAGCGAAACCAAGCCACAAATAGGTCCCCCTAAGTCTTATCAACAGGCAGTCCGCGATTTTGATGTCGAACGCTTCGCG
>QHZC01000048.1:1053-15813 GCA_003224515.1 Acidobacteriota bacterium | reverse complement strand
GTGCCAATGACTACCTCGTGAAACAGTCGGAGCTGAACATTGGCGCTCCCAATAAACCTCTGAAGCTGAACCGCAACATCTTCGGCGCGTCGCTGGGTGGACCGCTTCGCAAGGACCGCCTGTTTTTTTTCACCAACTATGAAGGAACACGAGAGCGGGAGGAACAACGTGCGGAGCGCGTTATTCCCACTCCCTCTCTCTGCCAGGGAATCTTTCGATATTTGGACGGCGGCGGCAACCTTGTCACCTTTACGCCCACCGACCTAATGAACCTCGATCCCCTTCATGTAGGGATTAATCCCACCATGCTCGACCTGACCAATCACACTGGCTATCTGGACAAGACCTTCTGCACGGGCAATACGGTGACCAACGATCCCTCGGCCGGTGACGGTTTGAACTATGCCGGTTTCGTTTTCCGCGCTCCCACCAGCCTTGATAACGATGTTTTCATCGCCCGCGCGGACTACCGTCTGACTGCCGACGGCCGGCACCTCATCTTCTGGCGCGGCGCCCTGCAAGATTTGCGCAACCCCGGAGCTCCCTTCCTGCCAGGAGACGCTCCCCAGCAAACTACCGCCGACCACAGCAAGGGGTTCGCCTTCGGCTACACCGCTATCCTTAGCTCCACTCTCGCCAATTCCTTCCATTGGGGATACACCCGGCAGAGTTTCGGCATTGTGGGTAATACCAACCAACCGTGGAACACTTTTCTGGGGCTGGATCAAGGCATCACGTATAGCCGCAATTTCCAGGTGGGTACGCATAACCTGCTGGATGATTTCTCCTGGACCAAAAAGAATCATGTCTTCCAGTTCGGGGCCGCGATTGGCCTTGCCCGCGATCCTCGCACAAGCTTTTTGCACTCCTCTCATCTGGGCATTGGGACTACCAACTGGACGTCTCCGATCGGTTTTGCCGGAACTACGAGCACGCTCGATCCCGCCAACGTTGCCGCGCATCCGCTCATAAATGCGCCGGAGCCGCTGAGCGCAACACAGTACGACCGCCCGCTGCTGGCCTTGTATGGAATGATCTCCGATGTCGTGGCGAACTATAACCTCGACCGCAACGGCAACGCGCTGCCCCAGGGCTCTCCGGTAAAGCGAAACTATGGGCTCGACTGGTATGAGTTCTACGGGCAGGACACCTGGCGAATGAAACCAAACTTTACGCTCACCTACGGGCTACGCTGGTCGCTCTTTCCTCCTCCCTGGGAGACTAACGGTTTACAGACCGCGCCAACATTCGGTCTGGGGACGCAGTTTGATCTGAACGTCAAGAACATGAAACAAGGTTTAGGGTATACGTCGGAGCCACCGATTGCATTTACCCTCGGGGGTCCGGTAAACCGCGGCCCTGGCTTTTACGTCTTTGAAAAGACGGATTTCTCACCGCGAATCTCCATCGCCTATTCGCCTCGTCCTCGTGGTGGTCTGCTGCGGAGTATTTTCGGCGAGAACGACAAGACGGTGTTCCGCGCCGGCTTCAGCCGCGTTTATGACCGGGCGGGATTCGCCCTCTTGAATACTTCCGACCAGGTCGGTGCAGCCGGTTTGACCACAACCTTGCAGAATACCTGCTGCACCTTTGGTGTCACGGGCGCCGAGGACTTGCCGCGCGTTACCGGGATCAACACCATCCCCACGGTGAACCAGAATGGCGTGCAATTCCTGATCCCGCCGCCTCCGCGGGGTTTCCCTCAAGTGCCCAACCTTGCCGCCGAGGCCAACTTGTGGGCAAATGACAACACGCTGAAGACCCCCCACGGCTATGCTGTTGACTTTTCGGTGGGCCGCGAGTTGCCTAAGCGATTCTCTCTGCAGTTCTCCTACGTAGGCCGGTTCGGACACCGTCTGCTCACGCAGCGCGATCTGAATCAGCCCCTGGACATCGTGGATCCGAAGACCGGAATTGACTACTACGCGGCGGCTAGCGCTTTGTCGAAGTTGGCGCGGGCTGGTTTCAATTCAAATCAGGTTACCGCGGCGACGGTCGGTCCGACGGCGCAATATTGGGTGGACATGCTGCCAACGCTTCGGCCGGGCGCGACTCAGTACATGGACCTGTTTACGGGGTTTACTCCTACCACGACAAATACCACGGATGGCCTGCTTCAGAGCGTGTTCGACCTCTATTACAACCCGGCCCTTTCCGTCATCGGCGATGAGATTGTGGGGCTGGCGGATATTGACCTGTACGGCGGACTGGGGGACAACACGCCGGTTCCCCCGGGCAGCAATCCTGTGCCCTATTTCTTCAACGGTCCACCGGGTCTGTTGGGGAACAGTTCCGGCACGTACCTGAGCAACCAGGCCATCTCCATGTATGGATGGAGTTCCATCGGCACTTCGAATTATCACGCGCTCCAGGTAAGCTTGAGGAAGCAATTCAGCCATGGAGTTCAGTTCGACTTCAACTATACGTTCTCCAAGTCCATTGATATCACTTCCGCGGCGTCGCGCGTGGGCTTTTCAGTTTATGGCTACCAAAATATCGGTCTTGTTGGAAGCCGCCTGGCAAATGACTTTTCCCCGAACTTGGCCCGCGCGGTCTCCGACTTTGATCTCACTCAGCAGATGAACGTCAACTGGATTGCCGATCTTCCGATTGGCAAAGGACGGGCCCTGGCCGGCAACGTGAGCGGAGTTGTGAATGCGTTCATCGGCGGCTGGCAAGTTTCCGGACTGGCCCGCTGGACCAGCGGATTCCCGTTCAGTGTGGATGGCGGCCAGCGCTGGCCCACGAACTGGTTCCTCACGGCTATTGCAGAGATGACTGCCAGGCCGAAGACGGGAGTTTACAAGCGAAATGGCAGTGTCAGCGTTTTTGCTGATCCGGCGGCGGCACAAGCGGACTTTACTCTGCCCCTTCCGGGCGGAGTCGGCTCGCGCAATGTCCTGCGGGGCGATGGCTTCGCGAGCTGGGACATGAGCCTGGGGAAGAGCTGGAAAATGCCCTGGGAAAGCCACAGCTTGCAGTTTCGCTGGGAGGTGTTCAACGTGCCGAACCTCACGCGCTTCAACGCCCAGGGCGTGGGAGCATCGTTGCTCACTTCGCTGACGCAGTCGCCGGGCAGCTTCGGGGCCTACAACAGTCTGCTGACGCAGCCGCGGGTGATGCAGTTTGCGTTGCGCTACGAATTTTGATTTTGGACTGAGCTAGCCTTCGAGGGCGCCGGAGGAGCCGACGGCGCTCGATTTGGTATCTGATGCGGGCTTTTTGGAGCGTGCGGTACGAGGACTAGCTCGATTAGTTAATCGATCCACTCGCGGAAGGGGATGCCGTCGGCTTCCCACCAAGCAGTTCGCTTGGAGTCAGTGTTCGTTGCTACTAAGTGCTTTGCCGATGTTCTCCGAGACTGTTACGAGCAGAGACCCGTCTGCGGGGAGAAGTTGCTCTTTCTTGAGGATGTTGGCTGCGGCCGAAAAATACAACAGGGCACGCTCTTTGCATCCCGCGGTCGCCGAACACTGCGCGGCCAAGGCGCTGGCGAGTAGCAGAGTCTTGCGCCGGCCATCTTCGACATTCATCTTGGCGTGGCCGGGGTCCTTCACATCCTCGCCAAACAGGGTGAGATCATACGTGAATCCGCCCGCGGCGCAAAAAAACTGTTCCTCCGTCTGGACCTTGCAAAGTTTATCTAAACGCACGCGCAGTTCACGGATCAGAATTGGAACAGGGTCGGCACGTTCTTCTGGGCGTAAGTTCAACTGGATGGCAGCTCGATTCGCGAGTTCAATCAAATCGCCGGGAGCTGCCACCTTTTTGAGGTCCTGCTGAAGGTTAGCGGCGCAGCGCGCGGCCAGCTCACCCGTATGCGACCACAGGACCTCAATCAGTCGCATATTGAGCCCTATCCTATAGAAAACCTGCACCGAGGGCTCCTTTTCTAATCCCTCATCTCCGGTCGCGCCAGGAGCCGAATGGGGCGTTGTGCCGGCTGGGGACGCATCTGAAGTGCCCGTTGACGGGTTTCTCGGCTTCTTACCCTTCAGGATTGCTGGAGGATTCTTGAGCAAGGCAACAACATCGGAATAGTTGTGTTTTTCCGCCTTCGAGAGGGCTGTTTCTCCATCCCTATCCCGAACAGTCATATCCGCTCCTCCCTCCAGCAGGATGCGCACCGTTTCCGTACGGCCCTGACGGGCAGCTTCAATCAGCGCGGTCTTTCCCATATCATCCTTGGCGTTCACATCCGCGCCCTTTTCCAGGAGCACGCCCACGGTGTCCGTGTCGCCCGCGTACGCCGCATGAATCAACGCGGTATCGTCATACTTATTCTTGGCGTTCACGTTCGCGCCCTTCTCCAGCAAGGCACGCACGGTATCTGTACGGCGCGAAAAGGCTGCCCAGAACAACGACGTCCATCCCACGTTGTCCTGGGCATTGACATCCGCACCCTTGTCCAGCAAGGTGCGCACGGTATCCGTATAACCCTCCAGCGCCGCCTCCATCAAAGCCGTCCTACCGGTGTTGCCCTTGGCATTCACGTCCGCACCTTTCTCCAGCAAGGCCCGCACGGTTTCGGTATGGCCCCTAACTGCTGCACCCATCAACGCCGTGTTTCCATAGCCACCCTTGGCATTCGCGTTCGCGCCCTCTCTGAGCAGGCTCTGCACTTCAGCAGTATCTCCGGCCTCGGCCGCGTCCAGCAGCTTCTTATTGAGATCCTGACTGCTCGTGGAAGTTGACGAAGCCGGTTGCGATTCCGGAGCTGAAGTGGGGCCAGGAGCGACCGGAGAAGCCGGAGACGGAGTTGGCGCGCTGGCTGTTCTGTTTGTTAGGTTTTTTTTCGGCGGGGCGGGGGGAGCACTCCGAAGCAGAGCAACAATGCTCAAATACTTGTACTTTTCCGCCAGCCGAAGGGCCGTGTCTCCTTTCCTATCCTTGGCAGCGACATCCGCTCCTTGCTCCAGCAAGGCGCGCACCGTATCTAGGTGACCCAAATCGGCCGCGCTCATCAAAGCCGTCCGTCCGGCCTTACTCTTCGCATTGACGTCCGCACCCTTCTCCAGCAGGGCGCGCACCGTGTCTGTATGGCCCCTAACCGCCGCGCTCATCAACACCGTCTTTCCGCTGTCATCCGTTGCGTTCACCTTCGCACCCTTGTTGAGCAAGGCGCGCACAATATCAGTACGGCCGGAAAAGGCTGCCCAGAACAACGGCGTCCATCCATCATTGTCCTTGGCATTTACATCCGCACTTTTCTCCAGCAAGGAATGCACGATGTCCCGATAATCCGCTGAGGCCGCGTTCATCAACGCCGTCATTCCGTCCTTGCCCTTGGCATTCACGTCCGCACCTTTCTCGAGCAAGGCCTGCACGGTATCGGTGCGGCCGAAATAGGCTGCCCAGATCAACGCCGTCCATCCGGCGTCATCCTTGGCGTTCGCGTCCGCGCCCTCACCGAGTAACTTCTGCACTTCCGCAGTATTCCTTGCCTTGGCCGCGTCCAGCAGCTTTCGATCGAGATCCTGACCGCACGTGGACAGGGAAAAACACAGGATTGCAAAGAGCATCCGGAGCGGCTTTTTCATAACCACCTTTCGGGGTACCTTGCGGTGCCCGGGCTCGGTGTTGTCGGGACCGATTTCCAAGAACGGAAATTGGCCGAGCATAGCACAGAATTCACATGATTGGATAATGGTGAGGGCTTCTTCGACTGGCCCGACTTGGTGACACTCAAACGGCCAAGGCTCAAATGAGAGAAGCGGAGCTGTGAGGATCATAGGCGCTAAGCGGAGATTCAGGCATTACCCGCCTAGGCATCCAGGGCCCCGCCGGAGCCGGCGGGGAGCTCGATCTGGTATTTGGTGCGGGCTTTTTCGCGATGCTGTTCGAGGGCGAGGTCGATCAGCTTGTCGATGAGTTCGCGGAAAGGAATGCCGCTGGCTTCCCAGAGCTTGGGATACATGCTGATGGAAGTAAAGCCAGGGATCGTGTTCACTTCGTTGAGATAAATCTTGCCGCCTTCTTTTTCCAGGAAGAAATCGACGCGGGCCATGCCGCTGAGTTCAAGAGCGCGAAACGCTTCGACCGCGTAAGTCCGGATTTTTTCCACCTGCGCGGGCTTGAGCTTCGCAGGAATCAGGAGCTGGGTTCCTTCCTCGAGATACTTTGCGGCATAGTCGTAAAATTCGCGGTGTGGGACGATTTCGCCGGGGACGGACGCTTGCGGATTGTGATTGCCGAGGACGGAGACTTCGATTTCGCGGGCGGTAACGGACTCTTCGACGAGAATTTTCATCGCGAACTCCGAGGCTAGATTCAGGGCGGGCGCTAGTTCGGCGCGCGAGTGGACTTTGGTCATGCCGACGGAAGAGCCGAGCGTGGCAGGCTTCACGAATACGGGATAAGGGAATTTTAGTTCGACGGCGCCTTGAATTTCGTCCGGGTTGCTTTCCCAATCGTAGCGGTGAATGGTGATCCAGGGCACGACCGGAATTTTGGCGACTTGCAGGAGGCGCTTGGCGACGTCTTTGTCCATGCCGATGGCGGAGCCGAGGACCCCTGCACCGACGAAGGGCAATCCGGCGAGATCGAGCAGCCCCTGAATGGTGCCGTCTTCACCGAAAGTGCCGTGCATCACCGGGAAAACGACGTCGATGCGCTGGCCTCCGCCGCTGCCGTCCAATTTCACGAGGGCGGCGTCAGTGGGGTCCGCGGTCATCATGACGCGCTGGCCACCCTTCAAGACTTCCGGCAACATTTTTTGCGCGCCCGCGCCGATGAGCCAGTGGCCTTCTTTAGTGATGCCGATAGGCACGGCTTCATACTTGTCCGGGTCCAGGCCACGAATCACGGATGCTGCTGAGGCAAGAGAGACTTCATGTTCGCCGGAGCGTCCGCCAAACAAAATACCGACTCGGAATCGTTTTTTTCCTGGGGTCACGGGATGAACTCTCTCACGGTAGTTAGTTATCAGTTTTTAGTTATAAGTGAAAACCGAAGAATGGTGGGGTGCTTGTTTTTCCTCGCGTTCTGAATTGACAACGCAGGCGCCAGACGGCTCACAAGTTGACAGTTCGAAGAAAAGAGGGAAGGAATCGGCGTCATGAGGAGGCAGTATTTTCGTGGGGTTTTTTACTGACAACAGAACTGTTCACAGGATTTTCTGCCCGAGGCCGGAGAGCACCAGCTCGACGCCGAGGAGGGCGGTGCGATTGTGTTCGTCGAGAATAGGATTGATCTCGACGACTTCCAGGGAAACCATGGATTCGGTGTCGGCGATCATCTCCATGGCGAGATGGGCTTCGCGGTAGGTGACCCCGCCGCGGACGGGAGTGCCGACACCGGGAGCATCGGCGGGATCGACGAAGTCCATATCCAGGCTAACGGCGATGCCGGCGGTGTCGTCCATGGCGTACTTGAGGGCGTCGGACATGACTTCGCGCATGCCGCGCTCGTCCATGTCGCGCATGGTGAAGACGTGGATGCCGGATTTCTTGACGATTTTGCGTTCCTGGGCGTCGAGATCGCGGGCACCGACGATCACGATGTTGCCGGGTTCGGCCTTGGGCTTGAAGCCGAGAAGATCGACGAGTTCGGGAGCGCCGTAGCCCATGATGGCGGCGAGCGGCATTCCGTGGACATTGCCTGAGGGAGAGGATTCGGGGGTGTTCATGTCACCATGGGCATCCAGCCAGAGGTAGCCGATCTGTTTTTTTTCTTTGCGGAAATAGTTGGCCACGCCGGCAGCAACGCCCGCAGCAATCGAGTGGTCACCGCCGAGAACGAGCGGGAGAAAGCCCTCACTCAATGATTTTTCGGCAGCGGCGGCCACATCGCCACAGGTCTCCGCAATCTCTTGCAAATATTTGGCGCGCTTTTCGCCGACGGGCATCTCTTCCGGTTGCTTAACGGAAAGATTGCCGATGTCTTCGACCTGAAGGCCGAGCTTCTTGATGCTGGCTTGGAGGCCCGCGCCGCGCAAAGCGGAGGGGCCCATGTCCACGCCACGGCGGCTTTGGCCGAGGTCCATGGGCACACCGATAATTCGAACCTTTTGTGCCATTGTGGTCTCTTCCCTGGCTGAAGACTAAGGGTATACCCGGTAAATCATGCGCGGGAAGGGAATCACTTCCCGAATGTGCTCGGTCCCGCAAATCCATGCGACGGTGCGCTCGAGGCCCATTCCGAAGCCGGAATGCGGCACACTGCCGTAGCGCCGCAGATCGAGATACCACTGGAAAGATTCTTCCGGCAAGTTGTGTTCGTGCAGGCGCTTCAGCAGCAAATCGTAATCGTGGATACGCTGGCTGCCGCCGATGATCTCGCCATAACCTTCCGGGGCAATCATGTCGAAAGCTAGCGCCAGCTCCGGCCGCTCGGCATCGGGCTGCATGTAAAAGGCCTTGATCGACGTGGGGTAGCGATGAATCAGCACCGGCCGATCGAAAGCGCTGGAGATGATGGTCTCTTCGTCGCCGCCGAAGTCGTCGCCGAATTTCGCGGGATTGCCATGCTTCTGAAGCACGCCGATGGCATCCTCGTAGCTGATACGCGGAAACGGTGGCTTTATGTTTTCGAGCTTGGTGGCATCACGCTTGAGCATTTCCAGTTCGCGCGATTTGTTTTTCAGCACGGACTGCACGATGGCGCTGACCAGCCCTTCACCCAGCCCCATCGCTTCGTCCATCTCGACGTAAGCCGCTTCGGGTTCGAGCATCCAGAATTCGGTGAGGTGGCGGCGCGTTTTTGATTTTTCCGCGCGAAACGTCGGCCCGAACTTTCTGGTCATCGATGTAATTCACTTCGAACAGAGTGGAGGTGCCTTCGCAGGCCGCAGGCGTGAACATCGGCGCGTCTGTGAGGGTGTAGCCCTGCCCGTCCATGTACTCGCGGGCGGCGCGGATGGCCTCTGCGCGAATCCGCAGGATCGCCGCTTGCCGCGGCGTTCGAATCCAGAGATGGCGATGATCGAGAAGAAAATCGACACCGTGCTCTTTCAATTGGATGGGGAAGGGCGTGCTTTCCGGAACCTTTTGCACGATCTGAATTTTTATTACGCTGATTTCGTAGCCGCCCGGCGCGCGTTTCTCCGCGCGAATTTTGCCCGTGACCATGACGCTGGATTCCTGCGTCAGCCCTTTCAGCGCTTCGAAGGCCTCCGGATTTTCTTTCAGCGCGCAGACACCCTGAATGATGCCCGTCCCGTCGCGAAAAATCGGAAACAGCAATTTTCCCGATTCCCGCAGGTTGTAGAGCCATCCCTTCAGCGTGACTTCCTGGCCGTCGTACTTGCCTGCCCGCTCGATGGTGATAACCGTCATCGCCCCCGTCTCTTTTTGTGGGACTTAATTCGCCGATGTCCATGCCTTTTGAAACCGATCCATGGATTTGCGTGCCGCGGTGAGTTGCTCTGCCACGGCAGGAGCTTCCGGCCCGGTCTTTTCCTTCAATTCCAGCACCAGCGGCAAATTGGCTTCCGGTGTGGTCTTCAGCAGTCTGATTGCTGCGGGCCAATCGATAGTTCCGTCAAAGGGCGGCAGATGCTCGTCCTTCCCACCGTGGTTGTCGTGAAGATGCACGGAGGAAACCAGTTCGCGAAGCGGCGCGAAACTTTTTTCGAGACGCTCTTGTTCTGGCAATTCCGCGAGGTGCGCGTGGCCGATATCAAAATTGAAGCGCAGGCCGGTCAGGCGCGTCTCATCCACAAAGGCGCGCAGATACGCCGGATCGCCCATTTGGCTCGTGGTGTTCTCCACGCAAATCGTTACGCCTACGTGCCGGGCGTGCAGAATCAGATGTTCCAGCGAACTGAACGCCGCATCGCGCTTCCGCGGATCGGCCGTCTCCCGCGAGACGCCCATGTGAAACACCATGCGCGGAAACGGTAGTTCTTCTGCCACATCGATCGCGCGTTTCAATTCGTCCATCGCCTCGATCCGCCTTACGCGCTCCACTTCGCAGATGGAAAGCGGCGTGCCGCCTTCGCGGGTCGAGCTCATATCCCGGCTCACCGGAGCGTGCATCGAGGACAGCGTCAGTCCGTGACGGGCGAGCGCGCTAGCCATCGCCTGCATTTCCGTTTTTGCGGTGTAATCGAAATGCCCGCGCGAGCAAAATATCTCGACGCCCTGGAAGCCTGCCCGGGCAATTTGCTCCAGGAGTTCTGGCGCTAGCTTTCGCGATACGAAAATGTACGTTGAGAGTAGTCTCTGCATGATCCCGTTAATTTCCCGGGCGCTCGGACGCAACGTGAGCGTGCTCTAGGTAACCGCGCACCCTTGTATCATTGGTCTTCTTAGTATCCCACGGCTGCGCCGTCGTGGCGCGGGTCGGCTGCTCCCAGGCGGTCACCCGTTGCCGAATCAATGGCGATCGCGTTGACCAGCCCCATGTGTCCGATGCGTTGAGTCGCGTGGCCGCGAGCATTCAAGGCCCTCTCCAAGCTGCTGGGAAAAGCTCTTTCCATCAAGATGCGATCGGGCAGCGACTGGTGATGAAAACGCGGTGCGTTGATGGCTGCCTGCGGTTCCATGCCAAGGCGCATCCAGTTCAGGATACTGAGGAGCGTGGCGGAAATAATCGTGGGACCGCCGGGCGAACCGGTGACGAAACTGAGTTTGCCATCGCGAAGGAGGATCGTCGGGGTCATGGAACTAAGCGGCCTGTGTCCAGGCGCGATGGCGTTGGCTTCAGATTGCATCAAGCCGAACAGAGCGTTCGGCGAGCCGGGTTGCGTGGTGAAATCGTCCATCTCGTCGTTCAGGAGAAAGCCTGCCGAACAGGTGGCGTGTGAACCGTAGCTGTCGTTAAGCGTGTAGGTGCTGGCGACGGCGTTGCCGACGGCATCCACGATGGAAAAATGAGTCGTGTGCGGGCCTTCGCCGAGGCTGATAAGGCCCTCGGCTGCTGTGGCGTTGCCTGCGGCAACGTCGCAGGTGTGAGGATTGCCGGCCTTGATGACTTTGCTCGAGGACGCGTGCTGCGCATCGACAGTCATGAAAACTTCCTTGGCGTAGCAGGGATCGGTAAGGCCGGCGACAGGAACTTTCGAATAGTCGGGATCGGCAAGATAGGCGGCGCGATCCGCAAAGACGCGGCGCATCACTTCAGCAACCATGTGAACGCTTTCGACGTCGTCCCAGCCCTTGAGCGGAACACCCTGCAACATGTTCAACGCTTCGATGACGGCGACGCCACCCGAGCTGGGTGGGGGAGAAGTCAGGACTTCCCAGGTATGGCCATCGCTTTCGTATTTGGCGCGCACAACCGCGCGGACTTTCGGCTGATATTTGGCGAGGTCCTCGAGGGTGATGAGACCGCCGAGGCGCGACACGTCGTCTGCAAGAGCGCGAGCGGTTTCGCCGCTATAAAACTCGGCGGCGCCGTTCTTGGCAATCCGTTTGAGCGTGGCGGCGAGCTCCGGCTGATGAAGCGTATCCCCCGGCTGAAACATCTTGCCGTCGTTCAAGAAAATGTGGCGGCTGACGGTGAAACGCTGCAGACCGGTGCGCTCCTCTTCGAATTCATAGGCGAGCCTTTTACTGATGGCAAAACCATTTTCGGCCATGCGAATGGCCGGGGCCATGGCATCGGCGAGCTTCATGGAGCCATAGGTTTTCAGGGCGAGAGTGAGGCCGGCCACCGTGCCAGGCACGGCGACCGAGCGATAACCGATGACGGAGGCTTCTTGATCGAGCTTGCCGTCTTTTCCGATGTACATGTCCCGGGTGGCCTTTCCTGGCGCCACCTCGCGGTAATCGAGAAACGTGGTCTTGCCATCGGCTAGCCGAATCAACATGAAGCCGCCGCCGCCGATGTTGCCCGCGGCGGGTTCCACCACGGCCAGGGCAAACGCCACGGCAACGGCAGCGTCCACGGCGTTGCCGCCGCGTTTGAGAATTTCGACTCCGGCCTCAGAGCCAAGTTCTTCGTCGGTAGCAACCATACCATGGCTGGCACGAACAGCCTGAGAAGGCCAGCCCTGGGGGTCCTGGGGACGGTCGCGGAATTCTGCCGCAGCCTGGCCTCGAACCACCAGCGGCGCCAGGCCAAGGACGAAAACACACACACGGACGGTCCTTCCTGTTCTCATAGCGGTTCAAAGACACTAAGTGATTCTCGGGATAGCGTCAAGGCGGGCTGCTGCTAAGCCTGCATCTGGGAATAAATGATCCAAAGCCGGGGGCGAAAGAAGAACCGCAACGGCTATTCTTCGACGAGAAAATCGACGGTAGGCGGGCCCGGCAGCAAGCCAGCCTTGGTGCCACGCTTGATCAACTCTTTTACGGCCTGCTTGCCCCTTTCGCCGTAGCCGAGGGTCCATTTGTTGACATACATGCCGACAAACTTATCGGCCAGTTCGGTGTCCATTTCACGGGCGAATTGCATGGCATAGTTCAGGGCTTCTTCGCGGTGCTCCAGGCCGTAGGACACGCTGTCGCGGATGGTCTTGGAGATTTGGCGGGCGAGTTCCGGCCCCAGCGCGCGGCGCACCGCATTCCCGCCAAGCGGCAGGGGCAAGCGCGTTTGCTCCTGCCACCAGATACCCAGGTCGAGCACCCGGTGCAGGCCCATTTGGGGGAAGAAGAGCTGCCCTTCGTGAATGAGAAGGCCAGCCTCGACCACTTCCTTTTGAACGGCGTCGATGATTTTGTCGAAGGACATAACCACCGGTTCAAAATTCGGCTCGTAGAGTTTGAGGGACAGATAGGCCGAGGTCTTCAGGCCGGGCACGGCGATGCGCTTGCCCGCAAGCTCTTGGGGCTTCAGGGACTTCGTGGAAACGACGATGGGGCCGTAGCCTTCGCCGAAGCTCGCGCCGCAATCGAGCAGGATGTATTTGTCGCGGAGAGAGGGGTAGGCGGCAAAGCTAATGGCGGTGACGTCGTAGGTTTCGGTGAGCGCGGCCTCGTTCAGCGACTGAATGTCTGAGAGGATGTGCGTGTACTTATAACCGGGCGTGGAGAGTTTATGAGTGGCGAGGGCATAAAACATGAAGGCATCATCGGAATCCGGAGAATGCGCTAGCTTGATCTCGACCGGCTCTTTCTCGGTCTTCGAGGCTGTTTGTTGGCCAGGCATGGGCTTGCTCGTTTCCTATTCAGGCGCGACTCCGGCAGGGCCGGGTCATTTCAGTCGAACCGCCAAGCGGTCGCCTGACCCTGGCTTTGGTCCTTCCCAGAAAGACTTTCCCGCGGAGGAGAGGGTCTATCGGAGACCAACAGAAGAAAACGTGCGCGTCGCAGGGGCTTGCGTGGCGCTAGGCCGGGCGATTTCTTGCAAGTGAGAGCCTAGCATATTGGTGTCCGGCGAACAATCGGAAGAGGCGCGCGCGGCATGCCTGGGACAACGAGAAGCAGAAGTAAAAGGGGGAATGCGGAACGGAGCAGGCGATTCTTCTGCTTTGAAACGATATAATGCTCGATCTTTGGCGAGTGTCGTGGCCATTTCCGAGGCCAAGCGCTTTCCATCGTCGGGGATGGATTTGAAATGAAAAACGAAGCGATGGCGTCGCGGCAGACACACCGGCGAACCGGCATTCCCGTCCTGTTGCTAGTCGGTATGGCCCTTCTCGGGAAGGCTGCGTTGGCACAGACGATCCGCGTGGATACGACGGCTGGACGCGCGATCAGGTTCGATCCAGACCAGGCACTGGGCAGTTCCATGGACATCCTTCCGGCGAACCTGGTGGATAAGGTTTACAGCGAGCCCATCCTCAAAGAGGCGCTCTCCGCCGGCTGGGGACCGATCACCTACCGGCAAAACACGGAACTGACAATTGCGGCGTGGCACTGGAATCCCAATGGAACGTGGAGCGATCCGGCGCACCAGAGCGGTTACTTCACGGGGAGCGCGGAGCCGAAGGAGTTTTTGCGGCACTCCTTTGGATATTCGCTGCCGCACCGGGGCAGCACCCGGAGCGACGCCTCACAGGGCAAGTACTCGCGGTTGACGGATGGTGATCCGGCGTCGTATTGGAAGAGCAATCCGTACCTCACAAAGAAATTTACAGGCGAGGAAGATGCGCGCAACCCGCAGTGGATGGTGGTCGATTTCGAAACGCCGCAGGAGATCGACGCCATTCGAATTGCCTGGGGGAATCCGTATGCTCGTAAATATACGGTCGAATATTGGGTCGGCGAAGATGCGTTCGGCAGGCCGCTCGGGGGAGCATGGTTGCTTTTCCCGGGCGGTGATGTACAGGACGGAAAAGGCGAAACGGCGGCGCTGAAATTGTCGGACGCGCCTGTGAAAACGCGCTACCTGCGAATCTCGATGACGGAATCGTCGAACACTTGCGACACGCACGGAAGCGATGATCCACGCAATTGCGCGGGATACGCAGTGAATGAAATTTATGCGGGGAATTTTGCGGCGAGCAGCGAATTTATCGACATCATCACGCATGCGCACGGGCAAAACCAAACGGCGGTATACGTCTCTTCGACCGATCCCTGGCATACGGCTGCGGATATCGAGTCCAGCCGCGATCAAACGGGCTTCGATCTGTTTTTCACCAGCGGAATCACCAACAAACTGCCGGCGATGATTCCGGTTTCCTTGCTCTATGGGACGCCCGAGGACTCCGCGGCGGAGATCGCCTACATCGAGAAGCGCGGCTATCCGGTTTCGTATGTGGAAATCGGCGAAGAGCCAGACGGGAAGAACACTTCTCCGGAAGACTACGGTGCGCTGTACTTGCAGTGGGCGACAGCCTTGCATCGCGTCGACCCCAAGCTGAGGCTTGGCGGGCCGGTGTTTGAAGGCGTGAAAGAAGACATCAAAGTGTGGCCGGACGCGCAGGGA
>QHZC01000048.1:0-1025 GCA_003224515.1 Acidobacteriota bacterium | reverse complement strand
TTCGAGCACTATCCCTTTCCGCCGTGCGAAATCAATTGGCCGGACCTGTATCGCGAGCCGGAGCTGGTGAAGCACATCCTGCAGGTGTGGCGCCAGGATAGCGTGCCAGAGAACGTGCCGCTGATGATCACGGAGAGCAACATCTCCTGGGCGCTGACCGAGCCAATGGCGGACGCCTTCGCGGCGCTGTGGCTGGCGGACAATGCCGGAGCGTTTCTCGCGAGTGGCGGCGCGGCATTCTACCATTCCCCGATTCAGCCGGAGCCGCTGCGCTCGGGTTGCCACGGATACAGCACCTACGGGAATTTCGTGGCCAACGAGAAGCTGGAAATTCAGCAGCACACCTCGCAATACTTCGCGAGCCAGCTAATCAACCTGGAATGGGTGAAGCACGGCGCGGGTGTGCATGAGTTGTTTCCAGCCGAAGCGGACGTGAGGGACGACGCGGGGCACGTCTTGGTGACGGCATACGCCGTAAAGCGGCCCGGTGGTGAATGGTCGCTGATGCTGATCAACAAAGACCCGTCGAATGTGCACGCGGTGAAGATCGAGTTTGCCGATGCGAGCGGCAAGCAAGTGGCGCACTTCACCGGGCCATTGACGATGGTGACGTTTGGGACAGAACAGTACGTGTGGCATCCCGAAGGGGCCAAGAGCCACGCGGACCCGGACGGCCCAGCGGCGAGGAAGACGCTATCTGCGAAGAGCGGTGAAGTAGTGACACTGCCGAAAGCGTCGGTGACTGTCCTTCGAGGCCAGATTGATGGAGCCGCGGTTCGCGGGGCTCTAAATCGGGACGGAAGAGAGCAAGCACAATAACAAACACTATAGGGAAGAGACCATGCGAGCGATGGCGTCGTCGAAGGAGGCACTGCCGTCCAGGTACGGTTGCCAGAATTTCTGCAGTAACTTGAAGTAGTCGTTCCAGCCGCGCTGGTAGAGACCTTCGCGCACGGCGTAGGGAGTGTAGCCGCCAGGGACGGTGCCGTCTTGGTCACCGGCAGTCGCGCCGGAAGAGCCAAGCA
>QHZC01000335.1:5096-10370 GCA_003224515.1 Acidobacteriota bacterium | reverse complement strand
TTCACGTACTCCGACCACATGCACGATTCACCTCCCAGAATTCGCTGCTTCTCCTCTGCCGAGAGATTTGCCGCATCTCCGCTGGTCGGATCCACGGCATAATGCCGCGCCGCCGGCCAACCCAAATCCAAGTAATAGCCATTCGACAAAATCCCGCGGTACCCCTGTTTTGCCGCTTGCGCCAGCGAAGCTTGTCCGCGCCACGACTGAATCACAATATCCTTCGGCACTCCCGGCACCAGCACTTCGTCCCAGCCAACCCCCGTTTTGCCATGCTTCACCACCAGCTTCTGTACGCGTCCGCTGAAATACGCCTGCAGTGCTTCGTTGTTCTTGAGCCCATGGTCCTTCATGAACGCTTGAATCTTCGGGTTGGAGTCCCATTCTTTGCCGTTCACCTCGTCGCCGCCAATATGAAAATAATGGTCGGGAAAGACTTTGGCCATCTCGGCGATGAAGTCATCGAGAAACTTGTAAACTTTTTCGCTCGTCGGGTCCATTGCCGGATCGAAAACTCCCCACTTCCGCTCGATTTCGTACGGTCCTTTTCCGCTGGCCAGCTCGGGATGCCCCACGAACCACGCCGTACTGTGCCCCGGCATGTCGAATTCCGGCACGACGCGAATTCCGCGGTCCCTCGCGTACGCAATCAGATCGCGGATCTCGTCTTGCGTGTAGTAAAGGGCGTTGGAGCCCAACTCGTGAAGTTTCGGAAATTTCTTGCTCTCGACGCGGAAGCCCTGGTTCTCCGAGAGGTGCCAGTGGAAAACGTTCATCTTCACGACTTCCATGCCATCGATATTGCGGCGAATGACTTCGAGCGGGATGAAATGGCGGGCGGAGTCGATCATCAAGCCGCGCCACTGGAAACGCGGCCGGTCTTCGATCGTGACCGCTGATGCGACGAATCCGCCGGGCGAAACATCCACCAGTTGAAGAAGCGTCTGGAGTCCATGCAGCGTGCCGAGCGGTGTAGAAGCTCGGAGCCTTGCGCTCGCGGTACTCACATCAAGGATATAGGATTCATCTTCGCCGACTTGCTGAATTTCCTTGCTCGCGTGATCGGTCTGAATCACAAGCGTTGCTTTTGCTGTCTGGGCCGGCTTGAGGGAGAGCGGGAGGCCAGTTTGACGCGCAAGTTGCCTCAGGAATCGCTCACCGGCGCGCTCCAGCCGCGGTTCGGTATAGCCGGTAAACGCCATCGAAAACGACGAGTCCACTCCCAGGCTCCCGGTCACAGGCTGCGCGCGCCAGGGAAGCGGCATCAGATTCAATGCAGGCTGTTGAGCTGTGGTCATCACCGGGTACAACAAAACGCAAAGAACAAGTATGCCAAGACCTTGCAACCGCGTATTCTGAGCCATTGTCCGGAAAATGCTCCCACGCAGGGTAGAAATTTCTGACGACTGCTATGTAGCACCAGCTTCCGCATACTGTCATATCTTCAGCATCCCGCGAAGAGGATTCCTTACGCGGCCAAAAGAATCCATATGGCCTCCCTATAAGTTTGCAAGCTGCGGTTTTCCCCGCCTGAGTTAGAATAAGCCCAGACGCGTGGCGCCTATGATTTCACGATGAAAACTTCGATTGCCATCTACCCCGGTTCGTTTGACCCGGTCACCAACGGACACCTCGACCTGATCGAGCGCGGGGAAAAGATGTTCGATTTGCTAATCGTCGCGGTGCTGCAGAACGCCGATAAAGAGCCTCTGTTTTCCGTGACCGAACGCGTCGAAATGCTGCGCGAAGTAACCAAACAGTGGCAGAGCGTGGAGATTGATGTTTTCGACGGACTCTTGGTGGACTACGCAAGGAAGCGCGGCGCTGGTGTTATCTTGTGCGGCATCCGCGCCGTCTCCGACTACGAATATGAATTGCAGATGGCGCTCATGAACCGGAAACTTGAGCCGCGGCTTGAGACGGTTTTCATGCTACCAGGCTTGTCCTACAGCTATTTGAGCTCGAAGCTGGTCCGCGAGATTGCGCAGCTCGGAGCATCGCTCAAAGGTCTCGTGCCGGAATTGGTTGAACAACGTTTGCGCGCCAAAGTTTCGTAAGCGAATTTGGCGTCAGCCGTAAACTGTGAATTTTTTTTCGAGGAGCCAAGGTGCAACTAACGGATCGCATCAATCGCATACAAATCTCGCCGACCGCCGCGGTGATCGCTGAGGCGGACAAGCTGAAGGCGCGCGGCGTGGACGTCGCGGACTTCGGCCCGGGCGAGCCAGACTTCCCCACGCCCGATCACATCAAGAGAGCAGCGATCAAGGCGATCGAGGAAAACAAATCGAAGTACACGCCGACGGGCGGCATCATGCATCTACGCGAAGCCATCTGCGCATGGCATAAGCGCGAGCTCGGCTCTTCGTACGACGCAAGAGAGTGTGTGGTCAGCGTCGGCGGAAAGCACTCCATCTTCAACGTGATGAGCGTGCTGATTCAGCAGGGCGACGAGGTCATCATCCCCGCGCCGTACTGGGTGAGCTTCCCGGACATCGTGAAATATGCGGGCGGAACGCCGGTATTCGTGGAGACGAAGCCGGAAGACGGCTTCAGCGTGAAGGCGGCCTCCGTCGAAAAGGCCATCACTGCTAAAACACGGTTGCTGGTCCTGAATTCGCCGAACAATCCCACGGGCGGTGTCGTACCCTCGGATGAGTTCGAGCGCATCTTGGCGGTCTGCAAGAAGCACGACGTCTGGCTGATGGGCGACGAGTGTTATTCGCACTTCACCTACGATCCGCACAAGCCGCACTCGATCGCCAGCGCGGCGAGCTCGAAAGAAAGCGTCATCATCATCGGTTCGGTTTCGAAAACGTTTGCGATGACCGGCTGGCGCATCGGCTACACGCTAGGGCCTGAAGCTCTGATCCAGGCGCTAATCAAGCTGCAAAGCCAATCCACGTCAAACGCCACATCGATCGCGCAATACGCCGCGCTGGAAGCAATGCGCGGCACCATGGAAACCGTGCCGGTCATGCTCGCCGAATACGCCAAGCGCCGGAAACGCATCGTGGAAGGCCTGCGCGCGATTCCCGGGGTGACCTGTGAGTGGCCAGGCGGTGCTTTCTACGCATTCCCGAACATTTCCTCGCACCTTTCGCGCGGCTCCGGCAAACCAGCGCTGGCGAAAACGTGCACGGAGATCTCGAAGATGCTGCTGGAACAAGCGCGAGTGGCAGTCGTGCCGGGCGAAGCCTTTGGCGCGCCAGGCTACCTGCGGCTTTCCTACGCCACGTCCATCGAACGAATCGACGAAGGACTGCGCCGCCTCGAACGCTTTTTCTCTCGCGCTGAAGCCGCATCGTAAACCGTGAGGCCTACGCCCACACGCATCGAGCCCATCTTCTGCCCGCGTCTCTGGGGAGCGCGCTCGCTGGCACCGCTCTTCCCCGAAAAATCCAATCTGACTGAGCCGCTGGGCGAAGCATGGCTCACGGGCGTGGATTGCCGCATCGTTTTCGGACCTTTCGCCGGAAAAACGCTCCGCGGGGCCTGGATGGAAATGCCTGTGGAGTGGCGCGGCAGCCAACTCGCCGCCGAAGCGAACTTCCCGCTACTCGTCAAATTTATATTTCCGAACGAAAAGCTATCGCTCCAGGTTCATCCGGACGATGCTTATGCATCCGTCCACGAAAAGGCCGCCGGCGGCCGTGGAAAAACGGAGATGTGGCACGCGGTTTCCACGACGGCCGGAGCGCAATTGCTGCTCGGGCTGAAGCCGGGCGTAAGCAAAGAGAAATTCCGCGAGGGGTTGGCGTCGCACACCTTGGAAGAGCTCTTTGAGACACACTCGGTCCGAACCGGCGACACGTTTTTCGTGCCTCCGGGTACCCCGCACTCCATTGGTCCAAACATGGTTATCTGCGAAGTGCAGGAGTATTCCGACTTGACGTACCGTGTTTACGATTTCGGTCGCGTCGATACGCATGGAAAACTGCGCGAACTGCATGTTGAGAAAGCGCTCCAGGTGACGAACTTCGGGAAACCCGCTGGAGGGAAAGTAACTTCGCTGCTTCTTCCTGCCGATAGTGCAACGAGATCGCTGCTCGCCGCTTGCCGCTACTTCGCGACGGAACGCTGGGAGTGCTCCGCAAAATGCGAAATCCCGGTTGATCCCGAGCGTTTCGAGCTCATCGTGATTCTGCAAGGCGCGGGCAGCTTTGCCTGGCCGGGCAGTGCAACGCGCTATCACCGCGGCGAATGCTGGCTGGTGCCCGCCTCGCAGGCACGCTTCGACGTTTTGCCGGAAACGGCTACGTCTCTGATCCGGACCTATGTGCCGGCTATCCCGGTATTGCGGACGGAATTACATCGAGATGGAATTTCAGCGGGAGCACTCGCGCAAGTTATTTTCGATTGAGGCTGTTCAATAATGGCAAGGGAACAACTAACGGTGCACGCGGTGATCCTTGCGGGAGGTCGCGGCACCCGTTTCTGGCCGTGCAGCCGCACGCGCATCCCTAAGCAACTCTTGAACATCGTCGGCAAGGACAGCATGTTGCAGCAGACCGTCGCGCGTCTGAGGCCGCTGATTTCCGCCGAGCGCATCTGGACGGTCACGAATGCCGAGCAAGTCGCCGGCGTCCGCAAGCAGGTTCCCGCAGCCGCGCGCAAGCGCGTGCTGATCGAACCGATGGGGCTGAACACTGCGGTGGCGATTGGTCTAGCGGCCATTCACATTCGCCATGTGGCACGCAGCGACGCGTTGATGGCGGTGCTCCCCGCCGATCACTACATCGAGCAGCCGCAGGAGTTTCGGGAGATCGTGAACGCCGCTCTCGGCGTGGCTCGCGAACCTGGGCGCATGGTGGTGCTGGGCATCCCTGCGACCAGGCCGGAGACGGGGTTTGGCTACATCGAAAGAACAGGGGAACCGTTCGGAGCCAAAGGCTTTCCCGTTTTTTCCGTGCGGCGATTCACGGAGAAACCCGAACTGAAGCTCGCACAGGAATATGTTGCTTCCGGAAACTATCATTGGAACGCCGGGATGTTTTTCTGGCGGGTTTCCACATTTCTCGAGAATCTGAAGAGTTTTCTGCCAAAGACGCAGGCCGCGTTGGAAAAACTTGCTGAATTTATCGGAACCCGGGATTACGAGCGCAAGTTGTGCGCCATCTATACGAAGCTCGAAAATGTCTCCGTGGATTATGCCGTCCTCGAGCCTGCCACGCGCACGGAGGGCCCACCGCACGTGTTTGTGATTCCCGCCGAAGTGGGCTGGAGCGATATCGGTTCTTGGGCGGCTGTCTATCAGTTGCTGGCAAAGAAGCC
>QHZC01000335.1:0-5031 GCA_003224515.1 Acidobacteriota bacterium | reverse complement strand
GCGACCTGATCGCGGTTGAGACGCCCGATGCGCTGCTCATCTGCCCGCGCGACCGCGCGCAAGACGTCGGAAAAATCGTGAAATGGCTGGAAGAGCAAAAACTAAGAAGGCTCTTGTAGGCGCCGCCTGGCGCCTGCCCCGCACCTGGGGACGCAGACGGTCCTCCTCAACAAGGCCAATCCGGCTGTTGGCGAAGAGCTGGCATCGCGTATACTCACTTGCAATGACCTCGATTCGATTTGGAACCGACGGCTGGCGCGGCGTCATCGCCGAAGATTTCACCTTCGCGAACGCACGCATCGTGGCCCGGGCCATCGCCCGTTACGTGGTGCGCTGCGAAGATGCGCGCAAGGGCGTCATCATCGGCTACGATCATCGCTTCGTTTCGGACGGCATCGCTGCAACCGTCGCCGAAGTGATTTCCGCCAGCGGAACGCCCGTTTTTTTGGCAGACAAGCCCTGTCCTACGCCGGCAGTTTCCTTGCTCGTGCGGCAGCGCCGAGCGGCCGGCGGCCTCATGATCACCGCGAGCCACAATCCCTATCAGTGGAATGGCATCAAATACAAGGCGAGCTACGGCAGCTCGGCATTACCTTCGATCGTGACGCAGATCGAAAAGGATCTCGATGTCGTCCAGAAAGAAAGCGTGCCGCCTCTGCCGCCGAGAAAAAATTTGATTCAACCCCTGGAGCCGCGCGCGCCGTATCTCGACACACTCGAAAAACTGGTCGATTGGCAACGGCTGCGCGGCGCGAAGCTTCGCTTCGTCTCTGATGTCATGCATGGCTCGGCCACGGGCTTGCTCGCCGAACTCTTCCGGCGCAATGGCATCACCTGCGATGAAATTCGCGGCGCGCACGACCCGCGCTTCGGCGGCGTTCACCCGGAGCCTATCGAGCCGCATATCGAGGCCTTGCGGCAAGCGCTGCTCGGCGGAAAATTCGACGCCGGCTTGTGCGCCGATGGCGATGGCGACCGCATCGGCGCCATCGACCGTGACGGTACGTTCGTGAATCCGCATCAAATCTTTGCACTGCTCGTCTGGCACCTCGCCGGGACTCGTAACCTGCCTGGAGACATTGCAAAAACTTTCTCCGTTACCAAACTCATCGACAAGCTCGCCGCAAAATTCGGCCGGAAACTCCACGAAACGCCCATCGGCTTCAAGTACATCTGCGAATTGATGCTCGAACAGAATATTTTGATCGGCGGCGAAGAAAGCGGCGGCATTGGTACCAACCTCTACATCCCCGAACGCGACGCGACGGTTTCCGCGCTTTTCCTCGCGGAATTGGTGGCCTGGCACGGCAAATCACTTGGCGAGCTGCTCGCCGTGCTTCACGCCGAGTTTGGCGAGTATCATTACGGCCGCGTGGACCTTGCCCTGAAACCCGGCCAAAAAGAAAAAGCCATCGCTCACTTTTCGAATGACAAGCTGAGCCGTATCCTTGATCTTCCGGTGGTGCGCCGGGAAGATATGGACGGCATCAAGCTCTATCTAGGAGAGACCGGATGGCTGATGGTCCGCGCCTCAGGAACCGAGAGTCTTTTGCGCGTATACTCTGAAACCGGCAAACGCGAAACGACTCGCCGCGTTCTCGAAGCCGTAACTCAGATGGTTCACAATCTATAGGTGTGATCATGAAACATCACCAAAGCGAAGACGAACTGTTTCTGGTCGTGAAAGGCGCGCCGCGGATGAAGTTCCGAGGCCGCGAAGCCGTCGTCAACAAACGCCAATTTGTCGTCCTGCCCGTGGCCCCGGCGACAGCCCCGCCACTGACGAGGAAGTCCACATCATGCTAATCGAACCAAAATTGACGTCAAACACCGGCAATATCACCAACGAAAGGACGGTCGCCCAGCTCGAGCGCATGTGAACCGGTAATCTGCTCCTGTGCTCCTGCGGCGATCTGCGACCAGCCATGGAACACCGCTTCTACACCCTCGACGTTTTCACCAATAACCGCTTCGAAGGCAACCCGCTCGCGGTATTTACCGATGGCGACGAGCTTTCGGACGACCAAATGCTCGCCATCGCGCGCGAAATGAATCTCTCGGAGACGGTCTTTGTGCAAAAGCCGACGGAAGAAGAAGCCCTCGCGCGCTTGCGCATCTTCACGACCAAAGAAGAACTAAGGCTCGCCGGTCATCCCGTGATTGGGACCTGGTTCTTGCTCGCGGAGCTGGGTGTCGTTCCCGCGCAGGATGGCGGCGTCCACATTCTGCAAGAGACCGGAGCGGGTGTCTTGCCGGTGGAAATTCGTTTCAAGGACGGCCGCCCGCAGCGCGTCACCATGACCCAGAAAGAAGCGATCTTTAAGCCCGCGAAGATCAGCAAGAAGAAACTTGCCTCCGCGCTGGGAATTTCGCTGAAAGACTTTGACCCAAAACTGGAACCTGAGTTTGTGTCCACCGGCATCTTCAACTTGATGGTACCGCTGCGCAATCGCGCCGCGCTGGGCAAAATCGCGATGAACATGAGCGAACTCCGGCGCCTTCAGGGGAAGAACGCGACGATGGCCTACTGCTTCGCCCTCGGCGGCAATGGCAAAGCTTTCTCCCGCGGCATGCTCCCCTGGGAGCTCTATGAAGACGCCGCGACCGGCTCCGCTGCTGGTTCGCTTGGCGCGTATCTGGTGCGAAACAGAAAATTAGCGCCCGGCCACACTTTGAGCATTCTTCAGGGCGCGGAAATGGGACGCCCAAGCCACCTCGAAGTGGATGTCACGCAGAGTGGAAAGAAACTCGCCCCGCGCGTCAGCGGCGCCGCCGTGAAAGTCTTCGAAGGCACCATCCGCATCTGACTTTGGAGTGCGGGAGCCGTGCTCCCGCACTCCAGCCGTTGCCAAATCTGAAGCACTCTTTCCGGCTACATTCATGCCGCTGACTTCCCGCCGCGAATCCCGCATCATCGCTGAATTGAAAGCTGACAACTGAAACTAAGGAAGGGCCACCGGGATACACCGAGCGGCCTTCTTTGCTTTTCCGCAACTACCAACCGAAAACTGCATTTAGTGCCCGTGCTTGTCGTGGCGCAAGTCCTTGCGATCCCTGTGCAGGTCTCTCTTGTCCTTGTTGATGCCCCGCTGATCGTGGTTGCGATCCTTGCGGTCCTTGGCCAGGTCGTTCTTGTCGTGGTTGATGTCGCGCTGATCCGCATTGCGATCCGCGCGGTCCTTGTTCAAATCACCTCGATCATGATTGATGTCTTTTTGATCTTTGTTCCGGTCGACGCGATCCGCATGGAGATCCTTGCGATCGGCTTGCACTTGCGCGCTGTTGACGCCGTATTTTTTGTCGTCGCGCACAAGCTGTGCCTTGTCGCGATTGATGTCGCGCTGATCCGCATTGCGGTCCGCGCGGTCCTTGTTCAGGTCCCTGCGATCCCGATTGATATCCTTCTGATCCGCGTTGCGGTCGGCGCGGTCTTTGCCCAGGTCGCGCTTGTCGTGATTGATATCGCGCTGATCGGCGTTGCGATCCGCACGATCTTTCGCTAGATCTTTTTTATCCTTTCGAATGTCTTTCTTGTCGTTCTGAATGTCCTGCTGCTGCGGAGTCGGATCCTGGCTCTGGGCATACGCACCACCGGCGAGCAAACCGGCAAAAGCAATCGCAAGCACACCTCGAAGGACCACAAGTTCTGCGTTCATTGTGTTCTCCTATGGAAAACGTTCCTGGCGTCACCACCACACTTACAAAATCAAACACCGCGAGCGGCGCAAAGTTTTGCGACTCCGCGCACGGACGTTCCCGGAAGGAGTTGAGCGGAGCAGAATGCGATATAACTAGTTCACTTTCAATGACTTATGGACTGCATCGAGGACCCCATTCACAAACGCCCCGGACTCTTCGGAGGAAAATTTCTTGGCCAATTCCACAGCTTCGTTCAGGATCACTTTCGGCGGCGTGTCCGTGCCGTTCATTTCATGAATGGCCAGCCGCAAAATGGCCCGATCAATGGCCGCGAGCCGTTCGAACCGCCAGTTGTCGGCGTGCTTGACGATGATTGCGTCGAGGGCCGTGACATCCTTTGCCGTGCCTTCAAAAAGTTTGTTCGCGAAAGCGCGCGTTTTGTCCGCGGCTTTCGCGCTCTTCCAGAATTTCACTTCCAGCTTGCTGAAATCCTGCTGGCTCATGTCCCACTGGAACAGCATCTGCATCGCAAACTCACGGGATTTTGTGCGCAGAGACACGTTACTTGCGCCGCGGCTTTCCAGCGGCGGCCGGCTTCGCATGAGAAGCACCAAGCTTGCAAGACAGCTGCGCCATTTCGATGGCGGCGAGCCCCGCTTCGAATCCCTTGTTCCCGCCCTTGAGTCCGGCGCGGTCGATGGCCTGCTCCAGCGTGTCGCAGGTCAGCACGCAGAAAATAATCGGCAAGCCGCTGTCCATCTGCGCGAGCTGCAATCCCCGCGCCGTTTCCGAACAAACATAATCGTAGTGCATGGTTTCTCCGCGAAGCACACAGCCGATCGCAATCAGGGCATCATACTTCCCAGTCGCCGCGAGTTTTTTCGCGGCCAGCGGCAATTCGAATGCTCCCGGAACGTGCACGACATCAACATCCTTGTTGGCCGCGCCCGCCCGCTCCAGCGCATCCACCGCCGCCGTTAGGAGCCGCTCAGTTATGAAACTATTGAATCGGCTAACGACGATGCCAAAGCGAAAACCCGCCGCGCTCAGTTCGCCGCTAATCTTCCCAGGTTGTAGCTTTTCTCCCATTGCAGCCAGCGCGGCCCTTCTTTTCTTTCCTTTCCTTTTCTTCCTTTACTTCTCTTAGTTCCCTTTGAACTGTGCCGGCCTCTTCTCCAAAAATGCCTTGGTGCCTTCGCGCATGTCTTCCGTCGCGCAAGCCACTCCGAAAAGCGTCGCCTCCAGAAACAATCCTTCTTGCTGCGCCATCTCCACGCCGCGTTCGATCGCCTCCATGGTGAATTTCACGGCGAGTGGCCCGTTGGCAATAATCTTTTTCGCCATCGCTTCTGCCGCGGGAATCAGCTCCGCCGGCTCATAGACATGATTGAC
>QHZC01000334.1:2583-5117 GCA_003224515.1 Acidobacteriota bacterium | reverse complement strand
GACCCGCTCAAAATCATCAGCGACATTATTGTGGGACTGCAGAAAACCGGCGGCAAATACCTGATCGAGCCTGACCGGGAAAAGGCCATCGACATGGCCATGGAAGAAGCCCGCAGCGGAGACATCGTACTGCTGGCAGGCAAGGGTCACGAGAATTATCAGATTCTCGCGGACAGGACGCTGGAATTTGACGACCGCGAAATAGCTCGGCGCGCCTTGCGCGAACATGGTTTTGAAGGGCCCGGAAACGAACAGAGCAATGGCGGTCAATTGAAAGGCGAGCCGCAGGGCGGCTCAGGGTTTGGCACCTAGCGCGCTTGGTTCGCAGTTGTGACGAGGGCGCTCGGGTCCCGGCAAGGTCGGGAGAAACCAATCACTGGCCCCTCGAAAGGAGCAGCCCTCAAAACGTTGAGAACGCAGCGAGCCGTTCGGTATTGGAGTAAGACGAATCCTTTGAGGAACTTATGCGCTGGACGATTGCACAGGTGGCTGACGCTCTGGGTACTCGGCCGGGGAGAGGACTCAACGCCCTGGCCCGGGTGGCCGGCGTGTCGATTGATTCTCGCACGATTCGTGCCGGAGAACTGTTCATCGCCATCCACGGACTGCGTCACGATGGACACGACCACGTGGCCAGTGCCCTGGAAAGCGGAGCAATTGCGGCGGTGGTGGCGGAGGCGCAGCTTCCGCGATATGCGGATCCTGTCAGCGACCGATGTATCGCCGTGGCCGGCACCTTCGAGGCGCTCAAGCAACTGGCGCTCGCAGTGCGCGAATCCTGGGGTGGGAAAATTGCCGGCGTCACAGGTTCTGTCGGCAAGACCACCACGAAGGAGGTCCTGGCGGCGCTGCTGGGCGCGAAGCTGCGGGTCCTGAAATCGGAAGGAAACTTAAATAACGAGTACGGGCTGCCGTTAACGCTTTTTCGCCTGGAGGAAACGGATCAGGCGGCGGTGCTGGAAATGGGGATGTCGCGCCGCGGCGAGCTCGCACGGTTGGCGGCGATTGCCCGGCCAGACGTTGGAATTGTGACGCGTGTTTCGCCAGCGCACCTGGAATTTTTTGCGTCCGTGGATGAGATTGCGCTCGCAAAACGTGAGCTGATCGAAGGATTGAATGGACGCGAATCGACCGCAGTGCTCAATGCGGACGATCCGCGCGTCGCCGCATTTGGAGCCTTTGCACCCGGACGCGTGTTGACGTATGGCATCGAAAAGCCGGCCTTTTTCATGGCCCAAGAGATCGAAGACCGTGGAGCGCTGGGATCGGCGTTTGATTATGTAAGTCCGGAGAGCCGCGTGCGGCTGGAGCTGAATGTTCCTGGGCGTCACGCGATTGCCAACGCGCTGGCGGCGCTGGCGGCGGCGAGCGTATGGGACATCGGTGCCGCAGAAGCGCAGAGCGTGTTTCTCTCGTTGCGCGCGCCCGCGATGCGCGGAGAACTATTACGATTTTCGAATGGAGCAGCGCTTATCAACGACAGCTATAACTCGAGTCCGGCAGCGCTCGAAGCAATGACTGAATTACTGGGGGCGACGCCGAATTTCCGACGGCGCATCCTCGCGGCCGGTGAGATGCGCGAGCTTGGCACGGCTTCACCCGAGCTGCATCGTGAGGCCGGACAGTTCGCCGCGAAGACCGGGAAGATTGATTGGATCATCGGCGTAGCCGGCGATGCGGCGCAGATCGTGGAAGGCGCTGTGGCTGCGGGGGTCCCGCGAACGCGCACCAAATTTTTCGCCACGCCCGAGGAGGCCGCCGAATTTCTGGCGGGCTTTATGGTGTCCGGCGATCTGCTGCTGGTGAAAGGTTCGCGGGGCGTGAAGATGGAGCAGATCGTGGAATCGCTGATTGCGCGGCAAGCTGCGACCGGTGCAATCACCGGTCAGGAGGTACGGCACTAAGATGCTCTACTACCTCCTTTACCACACGCTGCAGCACTATTTCAGCCCGTTGAACGTTTTTCGCTACATCACTGTGCGCACCGTGTACGCGAGCCTTACGGCCATGTTTTTGGCGCTGGTTTTTGGCCCATCGCTCATCCGCCGTCTCCGCGAACTGCAGATCGGCCAGTTCATCCGGGAAGAAGGCCCGCAGGAGCACAAGAAAAAGGCAGGCACGCCCACTATGGGCGGCGTACTAATTGTTCTCTCTACCGCCGTGCCGACGCTGCTTTGGGCCGATCTCACAAACCCCTTCATCTTACTATCGCTATTTGCACTCGTCGGTTTCGCGGGCATCGGCTTTATCGACGACTACGCGAAAGTCTCCAAGCAGCGCAACCTGGGCCTCACCGCAAAAAAGAAGATTTATTTTCAGGTCTTTGTCAGTCTCGTGGTGGGTGTCTCGCTCCTGGTTCTGACAACTCACAGCGCGTACTCCACGCAGTTGATGATTCCGTTTCTGAAGCGCTTTCGCCCCGATCTCGTCATCCACTCGTTCATCCATTCACCGCATTTTTGGCCGCTGGCCTTTGTTCCATTTCTCGTTTTCGTTGGCGTTGTGATTGTGGGTTCTTCCAACGCCGTCAACCT
>QHZC01000334.1:0-2446 GCA_003224515.1 Acidobacteriota bacterium | reverse complement strand
GAGCTGACGGTCTTCTGTGGAGCCCTTGTCGGAGCGTCGCTCGGCTTTCTCTGGTACAACGCGCATCCCGCGGAGATGTTCATGGGAGACGTGGGTTCGCTCTCTCTTGGCGGGACCCTCGGCGTAATCGCGGTCATCATCAAGCAGGAGATTCTGTTGTTCTTCGTTGGCGGGGTTTTTGTGCTGGAAGCCGTTTCGGTGATTCTGCAGGTGGGCTCGTTCAAGCTGCGCGGGAAACGGATCTTCCGCATGGCGCCCATACACCACCATTTCGAACTGCTCGGTTGGAGCGAATCGAAAGTGATCGTGCGGTTTTGGATCGCCGCGCTGGTTTTTGCGCTCTTTGCGCTGACGACATTGAAATTGAGGTAGTGAAGCACTGTGGTTAAAGGTTTTTGAGAGACTAATGGCGAATCCGTTTGAGTTGCGGGGCAAGCGCGTGCTGGTCGTGGGACTAGCCAGGACCGGTATGGCCGCCGCGCTCTTTTGCGCCGCGCGGGACGCGAACGTGACGGCTACGGATGCGCGGACGGGAAACGAAATCGGCGAAGCGATTGCGCCACTGCGGACTGCGGGTGTAAGCCTGGAGCTGGGCGGCCACCGGGAAAATTTATTTCTCGAGCAGGACCTGATAATTCCCAGTCCCGGCGTGCCCGCCGATGCTCCCCTGCTGCAGGCCGCGCGCGCAAGCGGGGTCACCATCTGGAGCGAGGTGGAACTGGCGGACCGTTTCCTGGACGGACGCTTGATCGGGATCACTGGCTCGAACGGGAAGACGACGACGACTTCCTTGATCGAACACATCTTGAAAAACGCTGGGTTTTCCACGATTCTTGCGGGGAATATCGGCACTCCCTTGATTTCGCGCGTGGAGCAGACCACTGACAACACCATCACGGTGGTGGAGTTAAGCAGTTTTCAACTGGAGCTGATTGAAACATTTCGCCCAAACATTAGCGTGTTCTTGAATCTCACGCCCGACCACCTGGACCGGCATCACACTCTGGAAGCGTATGGCCGCGCTAAAAAGCGCATCTTCGAGAACCAGACCGAAGCAGACAGCGCGGTGCTGAACGCAGATGATGCGGCGACCACACCACTGGCGCCAGCGAAGCCGCATGTGTATTGGTTCAGCCGGAAACAGCGCGTGGCCCAAGGTGCATTCGTGCGGGAAAACGAAATCGTCTTTCGCCATAACGACGAGGAAGAGACGGTATTGAAACTCCGGGAGATTCCCCTAGCGGGTGCGCACAACGTCGAAAACGTCCTCGCTGCGGTGGCGGCGGTGCGTCTCGCTGGGGCCGACCCCGCGGCTATCGCGAAAGGAGTGCGCTCGTTCGCGGGCGTCGAGCATCGCCTCGAGTTTGTCGCAGAAATTGGGAGGGTGCGCTATTACAATGACTCCAAGGCCACCAACGTTGACGCCACGCTGAAGGCCTTGGATGCTTTTCCCGGACGAATCCTGATCGTTCTGGGCGGGAAAGACAAAAACAGCGATTACACCGTGCTGCAAAAGCCTTTGCGCGAAAAGGCCATTCTTGCGCTGCTGATCGGTGCCGCGGCGGAGAAAATTGAAAAACAAATCACCGGCAGCGTGGCGATCGAGCGCGCCGGAGTGATTGAGCGCGCCGTTCAAATTGCCTCCCACGCGGCGCGGCCGGGCGACGTCGTGCTCCTTGCCCCGGCATGCGCCAGCTTCGATCAGTTCCAGGACTACGAACACCGTGGCCGCGTCTTCAAAGAGCTGGTGCACCAATTGGAGAAGCAAGCGGCGAGTACCACGTCTGGAAGAGGATGAGAGAACATGCCGAGACGACTGGAAAATGACCGCTGCCTCTTTGGGGTGACGCTGGCGCTGTGCCTGCTTGGCGCCGTGATGATTTTTAGCGCTTCCGCTGTCACCGCGGAACAGCTGTACGGCCACTCGTACATATTTCTTGTCCGCCAAGCCGCATGGCTCTTCATCGGCCTTTTGGGAATGTTCGCTTTGATGAAGACGGACTACCGGCGCCTGCGCGAGCCTGCGGTCATCTATCCGGTAGTGTGCGGCGTCTTGCTGTTGCTCGTCGGTACGTTTTTCCTTGACAAGTCCCATGCCACGCATCGCTGGATCAAGTTCGGCCCGGTGGGCCTCCAGCCGTCGGAACTGGCGAAACTCGCTACGATTCTTTATCTAGCGTGGTTTTTGGATCAAAAGCGTCGCAACAAGGCCAGCATGGAATTCCGCAAGCAAGATTTCTGGCGGACGATTTTTCCAGCGGCCGGTCCCATTCTCGTCTATGTCGCGTTGATCCTGCTGCAACCTGACCTTGGGACGTCCATCGACATTCTCGTTGTGGCCAGCGCCGTTCTGTTCGTTGCAGGCCTCTCCTGGAAGTGGCTCGCCGTGGGGCTCGCCGCGGCGATTCCCGTAGTGTATCTCCTCATCACGCAGGTGGCTTACCGG
>QHZC01000044.1 GCA_003224515.1 Acidobacteriota bacterium | reverse complement strand
CGAGAAGAGACTCTACCGCTTCAAACAGCGGCTCCGGCTTTAGCACCATGCCCTCGCCACCCCCGAACGGCCGGTCGTCCACGGTACGGTGACGATCCTTCGTGAACACCCGCAGATCCTGCACATTTACCTCGACCAGGCCCGTTTCTCTCGCCCGCCGAAGTATTCCGTGATCGAACGGCCCGGCGAAAAATTCCGGGAAAATGGTAAGGAGATCGAAGCGCATGTCCGCCAGTGTAACCAATTGAAAGTCGGGCCGCCATTCCTGGCTCTTTTCTTGCCCGCGCCGTGAAGGCTGATCGAACGTCGTCGGAACTTTCCTCTTCCCCGCCGTTGGCCCCTTTTCTGTCCTCTTGGACAGCTTGCCAGCCCTCTCTGTTCCATTTAACCTCTTGCTACACAAGCAGTTGTCTCCAGCCTGAGGACCAAAGAGCCGGGGGACCCTAAATGCCCGCACTTGCACTTACCGAGGGGCCAATCTTATGACCTTGGCCGCTCGCGCAACCCGCTTTTCATTGCTGTTGTCCTCGACCGTTCTCCTTCCATGGCTAGCGGGCTGTGGCGCCGATGTGGGCTCTAGGGGAGGCGGATCCGCGCCGGCGACACCCACAGGGCTTGCTGTGGCTGCCGGCAATAGGCAGGTGAATCTGACCTGGAACGTGAGTTCCGGCGCGACGGGCTACTACGTCAAGCGCTCCAGCACCAGCGGAAGCGAGACGCAAATCGCAACGCAGTCGACGACCGGCTACACGGATAACGCTATAACAAATGGAACGAACTATTATTACGTCGTTTCTGCCTACAACTCCTACGGCCAGAGCGCGAATTCCGCCGAAGTCAGCGTCACGCCCATAGCGCCCCCGCCCCCCGCCGCCCCAACCGGCCTCGCGGCTATCGCCGGTAATATGCAAGTAGCGCTCACCTGGACCGCAAGCTCCGACGCGACAAGCTACCACGTCAGGCGCTCCACGACCAATGGCGGCGGCTACGCGCAAATCGGCGCTCCCACAACCACGAATTTCGCTGACTCTGGCCTGACAAACGGCACAACCTACTATTACGTTGTCACCGCAGTGAACACCGCGGGCGAAAGCGGCAATTCCAATCAGGGCAGCGCAACTCCCGCCAACGCGACCGCCGACGTCACGATTACCATCGATCCCACCAAGACCAAGCCCCTCTCCCCGTACATCTACGGCAGCAATTTTTATTCCGGCAATCCCGGCGCTTCGCCGTTGCTTACCTTCGACCGCGCGGGAGGGAACCGCTGGACCGCTTACAACTGGGAGACAAATGCCTCCAATGCCGGCAGCGACTACCTCTATAACAACGACAACTATCTGAGCGGCAGCAACGTCGCAGCCGAAGCGGTTCGCAGTTTCATCGCGGCGGATCAGGGCCTAGGTCTGGCAAGCCTGGTGACTGTGCAACTTCAGGGTCTGGTTTCTGCTGACGAGAATGGGCCAGTCAGCGTCGCCAATCCGCCAGATATGACACGCTTCAAGACCGTCCTCGACAAAAAGGGTTCCGCCTTCACCGTCACCCCTCCCACCACCGACGCCAATGTCTACTTGGACGAGTTCGTCTGGGCCCTAGACCAGAAGCTCCCGGGAATTTTCGGTGCGAGCCCCTCGCACCCAACCTTCCTCAGCCTCGACAACGAGCCAGAGCTCTGGAACTCCACGCACTTGGAAGTGCAGGGACCCAACCCGGTCACATCCGACAACTACATCACCAAAACCATCAATCTTTCAAAAGCCCTGAAGGATCAATTTCCAAATGTGCTGATCTTCGGCCCGGTGCACTACGGATTCCAGGGGATCTACAATTGGCAAGGGGAGCTGAGCGCCACGCCCAGCGGCGCAAACTGGTTTCCGGATAAATACCTTCAAGCCCTGAAAACCGCTTCCACCGCCTACGGGAAGCCCCTGGTGGATGTCTACGACTTCCATTGGTACGCAGAAGACTACGACTCCAGCGGAACCAGGATCCTCAATCTCAATGGCATGGCCCTGACCGACGCCCAGGTCCAGTTAATCGTGCAAAGTCCTCGCGACCTGTGGGATCCCACATTTCACGACGACAACAACAGCAACCCCTGGATATACAACGAACTTGGCCAAACTCCGATCAACATCCTGGGTCGCCTCCAAGCCAAGATCAACGCTGAATTCTCCGGGATGAGGATCGCCATCACCGAGTACGAAAACGGCGGCTGGAATCACATCGCAGGAACCATCGCCCAGGCAGATAACCTCGGCATCTTCGGCAGCCAGGGCGTCTTTGCGGCCAATTTCTGGCCACCTAACGGCACGTATTCCTATGCCCTTGCAGGCTTCCGCGCGTTCCGCGGCTTCGACGGCGCAGGCGCGAGCTTCGGCGATACCTCGCTCCAGGCGGCCTCCAGCAATGTCGAAAACGTGGTTGTTTACGCAAGCCTGGACAGCAAGACGCCCGGCCGAGTCGTCTTCGTCGCCATCAATCGCTCCAACGCCGCCAATGTTACTGCCATCAACGGCCAAGCTCTCTCCGGCACGGCACATCTCTACCAAATGACGGCAGCTTCCGCCGCGGGACAGTCCGTCGTCCAGCCCGTGTCTATGGGAGCGATGGCCGTAAGCGGCTCGTCGTTGACCATCACGCTTCCGGCCTACAGCGTCACTACCATCGATATCCGATAGAGCCGGTCTTCGACTGGCGGGTGTGCCGCTCGATCACTGCGCTTTGAGTCGCGGCACCGGCCGGCAATACTTTTCGTATTCCTCGCCGAATTTCCGCCTCCGCGCCTGCTCCTCGAAAAACAACACGAACAAGTTCACACCCACAATAAAAACCACCACCAATTCCACCGGCGCCACGGAATGAAATACCGAGCATCATAAACGCGACGCTCCGGATTCCGAAGGGCTCTTCCACAACCAGTTTCTTCCCTGGATCCAATGGCAGCGGCGTTCCGTTGCCGCGCGGTGCGAGGCCCCAGAAGGCGCAGGCGAAGCGCAGGGAGATTCCTGCGGCGGCGAGAAGCCCGCCCGCAGGGCGCGCTCCGCACACATCCGGCCGCACCCCGCAAGGCAGCAGCCGGTAGGGCACCATCACGGTCCAAAAACCCGGGAGGAAAACAGTGAAGATCAGGGTTCGAACGACGGGAGGCATTACAACGGGCGTACACCTATCGCGCTATTCGCGGTTTAGGTCGCGAAGGCCATCAGGCAGAATCACATCGATCCGCCGTGCCTTTGTTTCGATTTTCGTGCAGATATCCACGGCTAGCGGAATCAGAATCTCACCGCCAGATGTTTCCACTTCCAGAAGCGGCGTCCCGGAAATCTCTTCCCCGGGAAACTGCACATCGCGCACAGTCCCCAGCAGAGACGGGGCTTCGCCCTGAGAACACGGCGACGAGGCAACAACCGGCGGCAATGCGGGATTCTCAAACACGGAGCACCCGATGAGGTCGGAGACGAAATACTGTCCCGCGGGCAGGGTCACGCGTTGTTCGAACGGAAGCAGCACATCGAGCCCGCGAAATTTTTCGGCTTCCGAGATGGAATCAACGCCTGCAAAATGAAAAACGGCCTGCCCGCGATGATTCTGGCTCAGCCAGCAGGATTTCAGCGATATGCGGCGCGGCTCATTCCTGCCATCGGCATGTCCGGCAAAAACTTCCCGCAATCCTGTGAGGCGCTCGGGAAAATCAGTGAGGATTTCAGCAGCGACTTCGCCCTTATTGCCGCGCGCTCGAAGGATGCGCGCAACCAGGACCCAGCGTGGAGTTTCAGGGCTCAATGGGAAGTACGACGGCTGAACGGTCAATGAAAGCCCGACCGCCAAGCGGTCAATCTTCAAGAATTTCCAGCGTGAAGCGCTTGCGCAGCTTCATCCCCGACGCGCCGAGCAACGTTCGAATCGCTTTGGCCGTACGCCCCTGCCGCCCGATCACTTTTCCCAGATCCTCGGGATGCACCCGCAGCTCCAGCACGGTAACTTGCGACCCTTCGACGGACTTCACCTGCACGTCCTCGGGATGGTCCACGAGGGCCCTGGCAATAGCTTCGACCAATTCCTTCATAGCGTACCTGGGAATGGCGCCCCCGGCGAAGCCGGGTACGCGCAAATTTAGGACGGCGCTCTAGACTAAGCGATCTTCTGCTGACGAAGGAAGCTGCGCACGGTATCGCTAGGCTGTGCGCCCAGTCCCATCCAATACGCGATGCGGTCTCGATCGAGCTTGATCTCTGCCGGCTTCTTCAGCGGATCGTACGTGCCCACCGCTTCCTTCACGCGGCCGTCCCGCGGCCGGGTCCTCTCAATGACCACCACGCGGTAAAAGGGCTTCTTTTTCTTCCCAATCCTTGACAGACGAATCGTTAACACTAAGTCAGTCCTCCCTTCTTATTCTAGCCTGCTCGGGTGCCGTGCGGCAATCTAAGTCTGGAGCGCCAACGTGGGCCATCGCCAGTGTGCACCTCCAGGTTGAAGGCGCGCACGGCGATCCGCCCTTGCTCCATCGAGACCGACGCAAGGCTTGGGAAACCAATCACGTCGCCCACCGCAAGGATGTTCGGCTGGGCCGCCCGGTAGTTCTCGTCTACCTTGATGCCTCCGCGGTCGTCCGATTCCAAGCCGGCAGCAGCCAGATTCAATCCATCCACATTCGTCGAGCGCAATGCGGGTCATAGCGGCGTATAGCGGACGAAAAGTCATACCGCACCCGCGTCACGGGCAGATGAGCGCGCCGCTGGAATGATATGCTGCCGTTCTATTGGAGGTGGTCCGCGTGTTTCGAATCGTTACGGGACTGTTGACCGTGGTGCCGCTCTTGTTGCTTTCGGCGATGCCTACGGAAGCCCAATCCTCGGACGTGGCGATGGGGAAAAAGATCGATGCGCTATTTTCCCACGTGACTTCTCCTGATGCGCCCGGGCTTGCGGTGCTGGTGCAGAAGAACGGCCTCACCGTTTTCGAACGCGGCTACGGCGTGCGCGAACTGCGTTCCAAAGCGAAGATCGACGCGCATACGAATTTCCGGCTCGCGTCTTTCACCAAGCAATTCACCGCGATGGCGGTCATGCTGCTCGTGCACGACGGAAAATTGCGTTATGACGAAACGCTCGCAGAAATCTTTCCCGAGTTTCCAGCGTACGGAAATACCATCACCGTTCGAAACCTGCTGAATCACACTTCCGGCTTGCCCGACTACGAAGACTTGATGGATGCAGAGGAAAAAGCGAAAGGCCCGATTTGGACGCCCGAAAAACAAATTCAGGACGCCGAGGTTTTGGAGCTGTTGAAAAAAGAAACAAACGGAAAGTTTGCGCCGGGGATAAGTTGGTCGTACAGCAATTCTGGTTACGTCGTGCTCGGTCTCATGGTCGCAAAAGTTTCAGAAACATCGTACCGCGAATTTCTTCGCGCGCGAATTGTTTCTCCGCTGAAAATGAATCGCACCGTGGTTTTTCAAAGAGGAATCAACGAAGTCAGGAATCGCGCCTTCGGGCACTCCAAAGAAAACGGCGCGCTGAAGGAGACCGACCAGAGCGCGACTTCCGCGACGCTCGGCGATGGCGGCATCTATTCCAATCTCGACGATCTCGCCAAGTGGGATGAGGCGCTGCGCAATCACGCCTTGCTCAGCGAAAAAGAATTTCAGCTGGCGCTAAGGCCGGTGAGGCTCAACGACGGCTCCGAGCCCCACTGGCCCAAGGAACCCAACGACGATAATTTGCATCCCGGCAAGCCCGTTTCATATGGTTTCGGCTGGTTCCTCGATCCGTATCAAGGGCGCCAGCGCATGTGGCATACCGGAAGCACGATGGGCTTCCGCACAGTGATTGAACGCTTCACTCCAGCCGACGGCTTGACCGTAATTATTCTATGCAATCGCACCGATCTCGAACCGGAGAAGCTGGCGCTGCAGGTTGCTGACATTTTTCTTTCTGCCCAGAACTGATTTGATCATGGCCCAAAAAATCCCCGCCCCCGGGCGAAATCAAATGCGCACCGGCTAAAGCCTCTGCTACTACGACAGGCCGGCGAATTTGCCGAGGCCTCTCATTTTGCTGCGGGCGGCCATGGCGCCGAATTGTTTCATCATGGTGCGCATTTGCAGGTACTGCTTTAGGACCGCGTTGACGTCCTGGACGGTCGTGCCGCTGCCTTTGGCAATGCGCTTGCGGCGTTTGCCGTCGATAACATTGTGATCGCGGCGCTCCTGGTTGGTCATGGAGTTGATGATGGCTTCGACGCGCGTGAGCTGGCCCTCGTCAACCTTGGCGTCCTTGGGGAGATTCTGGAGCGGCCCCATTTTCGGGAGCATATCGACGATTTTTTCAAGCGGACCCATCTTGCGGATCTGCTTGAGCTGATCCCGGAAATCTTCCAGCGTGAATTCTTCCTTGCGGAGCCGGCGCTCGAGATCGGCCGCGGCTTTTTTGTCGACGGTCTGTTCGACGCGTTCGATGAGCGACATGAGGTCGCCCATGCCGAGAACGCGAGAGACGATGCGCTCGGGATAAAATCCTTCGAGCGCGTCGTATTTCTCGCCGAGGCCGACGAACTTTACGGGCGCGCCGGTGACTTTGCCGATGCTCAGCGCGGCGCCACCACGGGCGTCACCGTCGAGCTTGGTGAGAATCACGCCGGTGAGGCCGAGGCGTTTGTGGAACTCGCCGGCGGAGCGCACGGCGTCCTGCCCGATCATGGAGTCGGCGATGAAGAGCATTTCGCTGGGCTGCAATTCCTTCTTCAGCATGCTCAGTTCGTTCATCAAATCATCGTCGATGTGCAGGCGGCCGGCGGTATCGACGAGGACGACATCGCTTGCGGAAAGTTGCCGGCGCCGGGCCAGATCGCGGTGCCAACGGCTTTCGCGACTTGAGCAAGCTGTTCGCGCGCGGCAGGGCGGTAGACGTCGGTGGAAACGACGAGCGGACGGTGGCCATGTTCCGAAAGCCATTTGGCAAGTTTTCCGGTCGTGGTGGTTTTGCCGGAGCCTTGCAGGCCAACGATCATCCAGACCGAAGGCGGGCGCGAAGCGAAGAGCGGCTTGGCGTGCTTGCCGAGCATAGCAGCGAGCTCGTCGCGAACGACTTTGACGACTTGCTGATCGGGTGAAAGTTGCAGCATGACTTCGCTGCCGATGGCTTTCGCGCGGATGTTGGCGAGGAGCTCATCGGCTACGCCGACGTTGACGTCGCCTTCAAGCAGCGCATCGCGAATTTCGGCCAGCGCAGTGTCCAGGTGCTCATCGGTGAGCTTGCACTGGCCGCGCAGGTTCTTGAAGGTGCGTTGCAGCTTCTCTGTAAGGTTCTCAAACATGGTTCGTGCTAATGCCTCGCGAGTTGCTCCTCAAGAATAGCAGGGCGGAGCGGCAGTGGGTATGGCGTGGAAGCGTAGCTCTTTGGCCGGTGAAACAGCACCGCCAGGAGTGAGGCGATACTCCCCTTGCTTCGGATCATTAGGTTTATCTTTGGCATGGGCTCTCCGAAGTTGTCATCTTTCGACTGCATCGGTTGCTGACACTGGCTCTCTCGAGATGAATTCCGGCCGATTTAAGTACTACCTCTGACGCTTCCGAAGCGACCGCCGTTAAGCCGTGAACGTCAGAGAAACTTCACGAGCGCGTCAGTGGTTTCCTTGGGATTCTCCTCGAGGACCCAATGCCCGGTGTCCTTGAGCACAACGGCGGTCACGTCTGCGGCGACCAGCTTCATCTGTTCTCCTAAGAATTCACCCAAGGACTTTTCACCGCCGATGGCCAGGACCGGAATGGTCAGCTTCGTCTTGGCGAGTTGGACGAAATCCTTTGCGGCTTGCGGGAACGAAACGAAGTAGGCCCAGCCCGCGCGCATGCGTCCCGGCCGGGCGTAAGCGGCAGTGTAGGCTTTCCGATCGGCTTCAGAAAGAGAGCGCGTCTTGTCAGCGGCGAAATTGTTCCAGTAATGCTCGAAGTAGGTGCGCTCGCGCCCTTCGACCAAAGCTTCGGGCGTCGGCCCATGGAATCGGAAATGCCAGAAGCCCGGGTTGTTGTAGACCGCTTCCCACTCACCCACGCCGGGGAGGAACGCATCCATCACCACGAGTTTTTCCACTTCCGAGGGGAACTGCGCGGCATAAGCATAGGCGACCATCAGGCCGATGTCGTGCCCGACGACTCTGGCTTTCGCAACCCCAAGTGAACGGGCGAGAGCATGAATCCGCATCGCCGCAGTTTTCATGTCCAAACCATCCGTCGGAATCGCCGAGTCTCCGATTCCTGGCAGGTCCGGAGCGATCACTGTAAATTTTTCGCCGAATAGAGGGAGGATGGGCGTCCACATGCGTGAGGTCTCCGCGTAGCCGTGCAACAGGATCAGCGCGGGGCCGTGACCACCCGTGGTGTAATGCAGCTTGAGGCCGTCGATTTCTGTAGTGTGCGAGGCGAAGGTGTTGTCCGGCGTCTGGAGCGTAGGCCGCGGCCGAAAAGGAAGCGGAGAAGAAAGCAGGCCGAGCGCGGCCAGCATCGGAAACAGGTTGAGAACACGCTTCATAGAAAGCTCCTTGTGTGGAGGGCACATTATACGCGGATGGAGGCAGTGTGCCCGGAGAGCCTAAACTAGTGGCTCGACTTTGGGGAGTTTTGGGGAGTGGACAAAGTTTAGAAAGAGGAAGCCGTCGGAGTAGAATCGGGGTTGCCATGGCCAAGCATCCCCAAGAGACAACGCCGGCGCCGATGGATCCGCGGGAGGTTCCTCCTCAGGAAGAAGTGCTGGACAATGTTGAAGAAGCGTCTCTGGAGTCTTTCCCTGCGAGTGACCCACCCGCCTGGAATGCGGGCATTCCAAAGCTGCAATTGCTGAAACGCAGGAAGACGGCCTGATCGGCAACCCTGCATGGTGGCCAGAGCGCCCGCAGTAGCAATAAGGATCGGAAACCAAAATCTCCCACTCCCGGCGCGGACGTCAAGAAGGGGACTCCTCCAAAAACACCCCGTCAACTTGTTTGCACGCCGATGGATAAGGCAGCGGTGTATCCACGTCCCGAGCCTGCGGTAGCCAGTGTCAGTTGAGTGGCGCTCTTGTAGATATTGTCATTTGCGTTGGTCGTGTCGGTACTCCGTGCGAACTGTACGGGGCCACTGTGGTCGTGATGGCGTCGATCAGCGTGGTGAATTCGAATGTTTGGGAAGAAGAAAAGGCCCGAATCACAATATGCATGTGTATGGTGCGGCCCGCGTACCAGCCTGGAAAAATCGTCTTGAACGACGTCACTGCACTCGAACTTGTCACCTGATATCGGCGCAAGTAGGTCGGTCCTGACGACATGCCACACATCAACCTGAGCACCCGCCAACGCCGAACGGCCGCTGGAGGAATACTCTCGGACCGTTAGCGTAAGACTCCAGGGGCGTCCCATTCAGAATATTCGTATCGGTCGTATTGGTTGTGAGGTCGGACCGATTCAGCTTCTCATCCACAAAGTAAGGCCCAACCGTCAGGCTGGGTGTTAAGACGCAGGAAGCTGAGCCCGAACCCGAGCCGGAAGTTGACGTGCCGCTTGAGCCGCAACCAGTCATCTCTTCTTTGTTGTCACTATCGCCTTTCATCCCTTCCCGCTATGACCAGTCAATGGCCCAGACGCAGCGCCTCGGCGTTCACGATCTGTTGGTTATATCCCTGTCGGTAGCCCGACGCGTACAAGGTCCGGTCCATCACGGAAGCCCACCGGCCGACCGCGATGTGTGGCTCATTACCGTGTTCGCTGGTGATCCTTCCAACGTACAGGCCATCTCGAAAGGGGGCGCTCATCTGGACGGCAACGCTATTCGCGTTTTGCGGAGAAGTGGATTGCGCTGGCGTCCGCTGGCGCCTTTCTGCCGATCCGGACGCCCCGGTGATGCGCGCGGTGAAGACGATCAGCAGCCCCACGGTCAACGCGACAAGCAATAGAATTGCGTGTGTATCCTTGCGATTACTCTCCATCTCGACTCCTTTATCCCCAGCTCCAAAATGCGGCCGATTTTTCTGGGCCTCACGCAAACAGATGACGAAGAGTTCTTCAGAGTTGTGAGGAAAGCAGAAAGTTTTACGTTCTTAACAAAGTCTGTGCTGGCTCTTTAGCGAATGCCCGGTTATTCTGACCATGGAAGAGAACGACTGGCTCTTCGATGGCCATCAGTTAAGCCATGCGTTTGGATAAGATCACACGACGAAGCTGGCTCTCTTGGACCTGCGTTACTATCCTGGTAATACTCTGCACCGTTCTGGCTTTGCTGCAATACCGCTGGATCGGGGAGATCGCCGATGCTGAGCACGGAAGGCTCAGAGAAGATCTGCAGTCCCGATTGAGGCTTCTGCGGAGAAATTTTAACGACCAGATATCAACCGCTTGCATCTCATTCGTGCCATCCAGGACGCAGATGGAGAATAGCGGAAGAGACCAGGCCTACCTGGCGCAGTACCGGCACGCGCCAGAATCAGGACATCAGGTGGTCCGACGCATCGCCTTGGCGGTTCCAAAGAACGGCGACCTTATTCTCTTGTTTCCCGACTCCGACAATCGACAGTTCTTGCCAGCGCGCTGGCCGGCCGAGTGGAGGGAAATGAAGGAGCGCCTGGCTGCAAGACTTAAGGGCCAGCCGGTCGAAGCAGAGCATCCTCGCCCTGCGTCACTGGTCGAGTTCCCGCGATTCGGCATTGCCAAAGGCGCTCGACCGAGGCAAGAGAGAGCCCAAGAACAGGAATGGCTGATTCTCGAGCTAAACCTCGATTACCTCCGCAGCACGCTTCTTCCGGCGATGCTCAGCCGCTACCTGGGCGACACGGGAAAGGCCGACTATGATGCGGAAGCAGTGGACAAGCGGAATCCCTCCATATCGGTGTACAGGTCGGATGACGGCCATCCAATCGCCGGCCATGCGGACGCCTCGGTCACGCTTTTGGAAGTTGGATCGATGCCCTTCCGCCCGAGCCCGAAAGAGAACGCGGGCGCCGAACCGCCCCCCGACGGAGGCCACGGTGCGTGGCTTCTAGTCGTTAATCACCGGGCCGGATCCCTGGAGGCGATTGTGGCGCAGGCCCGGCGGCGGAATATGGCGCTCGCCGTGGGGCTGTTACTTCTCATCCTGGCCATGGTCGGGGCTCTCATCCACTTTTCCAGCAGTGCGCAGCAATTGGCCGAACTACAGATGAATTTCGTGTCCGGTGTTTCTCACGAGCTGAGAACCCCTCTTACGGTGATCCGTACAGCCGCTTTTAACCTGCGAGCAAAATTTGCCGGCCAACCGCATCAGGTCGAACGGTATGCAGCCCTGATACAAAGGGAAAGCGAGAAGCTGGGCGCTCTTGTCGAACAGATTCTCCGCTACGGAAGTGCAAGAGCAGGGCGCGTGATTGGAAAGCGTGAGCCCATTGCCATCAATAACTTGATCGAAGACAGTCTAGAGTCAAGCCGCATGGCGCTCAGCGGAGCTGGATTCGTTGTCGAGAGGCATCTCCAACCGGATTTGCCCCTTGTGCTCGCCGATCAAGAGGCCATGAAACACGTTTTCCGGAACCTGATCGACAACGCCTTGACGCACGGGACAAAAGCAAACAGCTGGATCGGCGTTTTCGCGGCGTCGGCGTCAAACGGCAGCGGATCCGCCGTGGAAATTCGTGTCGTGGACCGCGGCCCGGGGATACCGCGGGAGGAATGCGATCTCATCTTCGATTCTTTCTTTCGCGGCCGGCGCGCCGTGGAACAGCAGGTCCATGGGACAGGATTGGGATTAAGTCTGGCCAAGAAAATCATTGAGGCGCACGGAGGCTCCATACGAGTGAAGAGCGATCCCCGCGAAGGCACCGAGTTTATCGTTACGATTCCCGCCGCCCCACCAGAGCTGCAAAATGAGCTCGCGCATTCTCCTAGTTGAGGACGAGCCCGGACTGGTCCTAACCCTCACGGACCTCCTCCGAGCGGAGGGCTACGCGGTGGACACCGCCATGGATGGAGAAGCGGGACTCACGAAGGCGGCGGCCCGCAAATTCGACCTCGTGATCCTTGACGTGATGCTCCCCAAGAAGACCGGGTTCAACGTGTGCCGCAAATTGCGTCAGCGGGGCGTTGACACCGCGATCCTGATGCTGACGGCGAAAACACAGGTGCTGGACCGAGTGGCAGGCCTTAAACTCGGGGCCGACGACTACCTCGCCAAACCGTTCGATCCTGCCGAATTGCTTGCGCGCGTGGAAGCGCTCCTGCGCCGTATTCCTAAGCAGCGTCTCATTCCCGTGCGGACGTTTCAGTTTGCCGATGTCAAAGTGGATTTCGAGCGCGCCAAAGTGAGCAAAGGGGAGCAACCGGTTTCACTTGCCGCCAAGGAACTTCAGTTGCTGCGTTACCTGATACACCATCGCGATAGAGTGGTCCCGCGCGAGGAGATCCTCGAAAAAGTGTGGGAGTACGACAGCGAAGTATCTTCGCGGACTGTTGATGTGCATGTGGTGTGGCTGCGCCAAAAACTGGACAATCCTCAAAATCCAAGATACATCCAGACCGTCCGCGGGAAAGGCTACCGGTTCACCACTTGACATCCTCGGCAAGCGGCGAGGATTCCTACGGAGCCAGATGTTGCCCTGGTCTCTTCGGCGGGTTCCTCCCACAGCCGCCTTACTTCAGCGAAGAGGCTTCACCTTTGGGCTGTCCGCCCATGGGTCCTTTGGCACGCGAGGAGTCTAGAACAATGAACCGAGAAAGGGCGTTCAGGTCTAATCACCCAGGTTTTTGTCTGGCGCTATGGCCGACGGCTACTAGGAAAATGGCGCTTTTGCCCCGGGCATGGGGAGAGAAGAAGCGGGTCACGTCGTCGTCGAAGAAAGTGAGACCGGTGGCGCCGAGGCGCTGGGAGTAGGCCGCGAGATACAGCTTGCCACCGAGGATGCCGGCTTCGAGTTGCACGGCGCGATAGCCACGATTGCCGAAGCGCTGCAAAATAGGGCGCAAGTCCGCGAGGAAAAAGACCGCCAAGGCGGCGTCGGCGGGCAGCTCCTGTTCCAGTCCGAGGTAACCGGCATCGGTGCGGAAATTTCCCTGCTTGAGACACTCGAGCAGGCCAAGGCTGCGGTGGAAGACGTAGGCTCCGGGCGAGAGCCCTTCGACGGCGTGGACGATCAAGTAGAGATCATTGAGCTGGGCTCCGGGCGGATCGAGGAAATCCGCGGGCACGCCACGGGTGGCGCGGTCCAGGAGAGTCGAAAGCTGTGGCAGGGTGACGGCGCTCCGGGCAAATTTGCGGGTCGAACCGCGCCGCCGGATGACCTGTTCGATGGGATCGCGCGGCATGTCGGCGTCGGACAAAGGGGTGAGCCGAACGATTGGTCCTGCGGGCGGCGGAAAGTTTGTCATCGGTGTTTGGCCGCGCCAGGCCTCGACTTCCGCGAGGGAATCGAGTGAAGAGGCCGCGTGCATTTCTCGCATGAGCGGATAGTCCACTTCGCGCTGGGAGAGCGGGACGGTTTCAAGGCGAAGCGGGGAAATTTGCGCAGGGGATGGCGGCGGGAGGGCGACGACGTGGCCGAGGGCCGCGAGGGACAAGGCCACTTCACGCTGGGGATCTACATCCAGAAGGCAATTGACGCTTCGGTCCGCGAAGCCGCATATCAACCGGGCTGGCAGACCCAAGGCGGTGGCGACGGCGAGCAGGTTCGCGAGCAGAGTGCCGTTGTCCCAGCCGAAATGGCGGTAGCTGCGCGCCTGATATTTACAAGCATTGCGCCAGTAGGTGCAGGTGCAAATGATAGTGAGTGGCGCGTGGGCGATGGCGGGTTCGCCGCCGGTGGCTTCAAGGAGGACGCCGCGATAGTCTCCCGCGCGCAGGCGGCGCAGGCCGAATTCGGCAGGGGCGAAGTGATAGACCCCGGCACCGAGGTTGGCAAGGCGACAACAAACGAGATAGAGCTCCACCTCGTAGAGTGCGCCGGTGCAAGCTGCGGCGCGAAAGTAGATTTCACCGCCGGGATATTTCCTTTTGCGAGTGATGCCGGCGGAGAGGTAGAGCAGCTGGGCCACCGCCTCCAAATCAGGAGATGCATTGGTGTGGGCGGGGATGCTTTCAGAGATGGCAGAGAGGGCGGCGACGCCGGTTTGGCGCACCTCGCCGGGCAAGCGCATGGGCTCCAGCGTGGGATAAATCTTGAAAGGCAGAGGCTGGTTAGGCCAGTCCATGAAATGGGGCTCGGTGCGGATGCTGGTGTAGGAGTGTTTGGTGGCGTCGTGATAGGCCCAGGCAGCTTCGGGATTGCGATTGTCGCTCACGGCGGCGATAAACGTCCATCACGGTCGAAAAGAAGCATATCAGTTTGAGGCCTCAGAACGGTCGAACGAGGAGCCCCTTCAGCTCCGCAAGTTCATTAGAGAAGAGGAGATCGACTGGGACTGATCCTGCCGACAGCGGCGCCACCGCAAAGAGAGAACACCGATCAAAAGCTGAGCTTTACGCCGACCTGGGCGGCCAAAGGGATACCGACAGTGGTGCCGGGGCCAAAGAAGTCGCCGAGGGCCCCGGCGGGAACGAGCAATTGATTGCCACTCGTGACCGGCACAGAGCAGGTTAGATCAGGACAAAGCGCGGTGACGTTTGCGAGATCGTTCACGGGAACGGGCAGAGCGCTGATATCGCCGACATAGTTGTTGCCGGGGTTGTTGCGATTGAAAAGGTTGAAGAATTCCATGAAGGGTGTGAGCGACCAGCGCTCGTGGAACTTGATCGGCCGGCTCACGCGCAGGTCGGTTTGAATGTAAGGCCTGCCGCGGAACTGGTCGAGAGTGGACTTCACGCCGTTGATCACCACGCGATCACCGACCGGCGTGGTCAAGGTGATGGGCCGCGCGGTCTCCGCCTGCGAGAGGAACGTAACATCGAATCCTGCCGGGGCGTGAACGGTTCCCGCCAGAACGAGGCGGTGCCGGACGTCTTCGCCGGAGGGACCATAATCTCCCGGGGCGAAGGCGTCGAAGGGATCACAGACGCCATTCACATAATCGAAGAGCTCAGCAATCTGGCATCCCCAGGTTTTTGCGCTAGCGAGCGTGTAGTTCGCGACAAGATTCAGGCGGTCGGAAATGTTGCCCTGAAGATGCAGCGCAAGAGCTTTGTAGCTGGAACGATTGTCGGTGCGGAACACGGAGACGTTTGGAAAATCGTAGCGCCGGTAGCCGTGCATGCCGGTCTCGAGAGTGTAGTCCGCGCTCAGAATCCAGTTGGCGTTGAAGGCCTGTTGAACGCCGGCGGTGGCGTGCCTTGAAGGCCTGGACCCAGCCGTTTTGCGCGAGGTCGTTGAAATACAGACCGACGCCGCCGCGCAGGACGGTGTTTCCGGATGGGCCGAGACCGTAGGCGATTCCCAGGCGCGGCGCGAAGGCTTTGCGGTAATCGTGAGGGATGCCCGAGACAACACCATTGCCGGCGAGGGCGGGATTCGCCCTCTGGTCGCGGCCGGAAGCGATGAACAGACCGAAAGTGGTGTCGTAGCGCAGGCCGTAGTTGATTGTCAGATGCGGAATGACACGCCAGGAGTCCTCTGCGTAAATCCCCAGGCGCCGCACGCTTTCTGAGAAGCTGCCATCGCCAGAGGGCGCAGCGGTGCAAGTGATGTCTGGGGGGACGGGAGAAGAACAGCTCAAACTGAAATAAAACTGCGAAGGATGCGCGGCGTAAAAACTCGGATCGTTTGCGTAGGAAAGCACGGTTTCCGCGGTGGCCGCGAGAGCGCCGCTGAGAACCGGCTCGTGGATGAGATTTATGCCCAAGCGGGTCGCGTGGCGCCCATCGCTGTGAGTCAGGTCATAACGAAACTGATATTTTTCCTGATTGCGCAGCACAGGAAAAGCGGTGATGGGAGTGACGAATTGATTGTCGCCGAAGGTTTCGAGGCCGGAGACGGTGCTGCGCGTGGAAGTAAATGGAAAATCGAGTGCGAAGCCGAGATTTGAGTTGCGCGTGGCGGCAAGATGCAGTCCGCTGGCGTTGAAGTCGAACGAGCCGAGCCAGTAAGGATTGAACGCGTACTGGTGGCCCAAAACCAGGTTGAAGTAATTGTTGTGCGAAGTCGCGCCGGTGGAAGGCAGCGCGGCCTGCTGCTCCATGGCGTTGCGCGTGAGGTAGCTGTCCGTGGAGGCCCGCAGAAACCCGTGTGATTGATCTGATTGAGCCCAATCCAGACGCGCGTTCCCGAGATAGCCGCGAAAGGGGACACCAACATTTTTCGGCACCGCAATGTGGTTAACGGCGTTGCCGGTGCTGCTGTCACGGATTAGGCCGGCGGCGGCCAGTTGCCGAAGGGCCTGGAATTCCGCCTGGCTGGCGGGGCTGTAAGCGATGCTGGCGTTTTCGTGGACGTATTCGAATGAAGAAAAAACCCACAGTTTGTCCTTCACGACGGGCCCGCCGAGTGTCGCAAGGTAATTTTGCCGCGAGAAAGGTTGTTTGGGATCGGGGGCCGGGTTGTCAATCGGGAAGCGTGCGTTGAGATCTGCCGCTCGGCCGTAAAAACCCGCCGAGCCGTGCCAGAAGTTCGTCCCGCTCTTTGTGGTGATGACCACGCTGGCGGCGGTGGTGCGCCCGGTGTCGGCGTCTTCCTGCGCCGTGCGCATGGCAAATTCCTCGATGGCCTCAGGCGAGAAGTTCTGCAGGAATCCGCCGATCCAGTCATCGGCATTGTCGGCGCCGTCGACGGTGAGATCGTTGTTCAAACCGGAGCTTCCGCCCGTGGACACCGCGGTGATGCGCGCCTTGGTGGGATCGGAAGGCTCGAGCGGCTCCGTTCCCGGGGCCAGGTAAGCGATGTTGGCAAAGCTGCGAGCGGCGAGAGGAATGGTCTCGAGATCCTGGGAAGTGATGATCGTCTGGTGCACGGCACTGGAGGTATCGATCGGTTGAGTGGTGATGGAGCCCGGCCCATCTAGCTCCAGCGTAATGCTCTGCTCGACCTGCTGAGGTTTCAAGATAACTGTGATTTCCTGCACCGAACTGAGGATGATTTTCACGTTCGAATTGGCTTCCGCAAATCCATGGGCCTGAACTTTCACGCGATAGGTGCCGGGCAGCAAATCCTCAATCCGGAATTCGCCGCGCCAGTCGCTGGCGATTTCACGCTGGAGCGAAGATTCGGCCGCCCGGACGACGATTTTCGCAGCGGGGACTCGGCCGCCGCTGGCGTCCTGGACGACGCCGCGGAGTGCGCCGCGCGGATTCTGGGCCGGCAGCGCCGATAGCGCGACGGTTAAAGAGAGGAACAGCAATAGAGCGGTTCGGAAGGAGTTGCTCATTGTGAGAGATAGGCTACGGAAAGCAGCGGTCTACTACCACAGGTCGTAGGAGCGCCGCCAAAATACGCGCAAGCTGCGGTCACTATCCTGCGTTTGCCCGAAAACTAGCGGAGCAAGAGTTCCAGGAGCCGATGCACGGAGGAGAGCGTTGCGGGCCAGGCCAGGAGGACGGCGATCGAAACAGCGATCCCGAGACTCGAGCCGATGGCCAGGCAGCGCGCCGGTGAGAGCGGTTTTGCGGGGACGGGCTGAATGCGGAGCAAGCGATCGACACGCCGAGAAAGATCGTGGTCACCGGCGCAGAGAGAAGTGTGGAGAAAAGACAGACTTGGAGCCGCACCCATGCGCGCCACACGCAGGATCGCTGCGGCTAGCGAGAGCGCGCGTTGAGAATCTCCGCGCACCGCTTCATCGTCGGCAGCCCACTCCGAGAACTGTGCCCAACACTTCTCGAGGGAAGAGAAACCGGGGAGGAAGGGAATGGGAGCCGGCGCAAGAAGGAGAAAGAGGCGCTTGAGATTGTCGCGCGAGATGCGATGAGCATTTTCGTGATGCAAAGCCAATTCGAGTTGCTCGGTGGAAAGAGAACTGAGCACCGTCTGCGAGACGACCAGACGTTGCCGGAAGACCCCGACGAGAGCCAAGAGCGGGGCGTCCTTTTTTACGATCACAGCCTTGGATAATTCACCCGGCAGGAGAGTTTCCGAGCCAGACTGTTGCCACGCGCGGTTGAAACGAACGGAAGCGGCGAGGGCACGCGCAACTCGCCGGACGGAGCCAAAGCAAACCGCGGCTCCCCAGAGGGCCAGCGCCAGACAAGCCCAGCCGATCTGCTCCGAAGAGGCTTGCGGTTCAAGCCATAGATAGCTGGGCACGCAGAGGGCCAGCACCGCGCCAGCTCCCAGTGCCCAGGGCAGGACCCGGGCGGCAAATAGAAGACGAGCGGCACAGCGTGGGCGCATCGTTTCCGCCATTCGAAGAAGCCCGCGCGACGCGAAGGCGGTCGTCAAACCTGCAGCTGCATTGACGAGGAAAAACGAAGCCAGGCAGAGGCACAAGAGTCTTAAGCCGTAGTGGAAGATCATGACTGGCCTCGCCGGAAAAGTTCCCTGCGCTTCCTGCGGATCTTCTTTTCAAGCTCGTCGAGCAACACGGCATCGTGCTCGCCTACGGCTTCGAGGAAAGAAGAGAGCAACAACTCACGCGACGGGTTCGGCCCGGCAAGAAAACCGGCAAGGATATTTTCCGCCCGCCGGCGTTCCCATTCCTGGCTGGACAAGCGCGCGGAATAAAGAAATGCGCGATCCGGCATGCGGCGATCCAGCAAGCCCTTCTTATAGAGCCGGTCGAGGGTGGTCATGACCGTGGTGTAAGCCAGCGGACGATGCAACTGCTCTATTACATCGCGGACGTTGCTCTCACCACGCGACCAGAGAATCTGCATCAGGCGAAACTCCAGGCGACCGAGCGAGACCTGCTGGGCGGCCCGGCTAGGACTCGCGATGCTATTCTTCTGAAAGCGCGTCATCTTTTGAACCTACACTAGAAATGCCATGCGCGGCAAAGGGCATTCTACGCTTTTCCCGAGTTGAGCAGAAATCCCAAATTTACCGCTCATGGGGCGGCGCCTGGGAGCCGCACCGAAGGTAATTAACTCCAGGCCATCAATGACCTGCACAAAAAAAGGAGGCCAACACGCGGTTGAACATAGAGACGCCCGAAGCGTGGCTGGGGTTACAGGGCCGCGATAGTGTGAGGGTGAACGGGCGGACCTTGCGGCCCGCCCATGCGGTTGCAAGTCTAGCTCTTGGGTGCCCAAGCGGAAGCAATCAACTCCGGAGAGAAGGCCGGCGGCGCCTGCTTGAAACAGGCATAGCGATAGAGCGCGGCGTTGAAGATGCCTCCCACCGCGGACATGAAAACCGCTAGCAAGAGGAAATAGAGAACCATCAAAAGCAAGCCGACGAGCATGCCGTTGATACCGGCTAGAAACGCGGCGGCAATCACCAAGCCGATGCCGGGCAGCATGAGAACCAGAGAAACCATGCTGAGGCTGAAACCCCCGACGACTTTTTCTCCCCAAGTATCGCGGAAAAGCTTCGCGGAGCGCTTCACGGCGTCGATGGGGGTAAGGTCTTCGAAGGCCAGCACCGGGACCACGAAGTAGCAGGCCAGCGTCCAGGCGATGCCGATAATCCTCATGATAATGCGGCCGATCAGTCCCATGCGTTCTTCCAGTGTGCGCAAGATGACGCCCACGGTTGCGGCGACGAGCGCCCACTGCAGAATCGTGCCCTTGCGCTCCCAGGCCAGCTTTATGCCATCGCGAAAGGTCCAAGTACCGCCCATCAGGCGGCTATTGGCGACACCGACCAGGGCCACGTTGAAGAATACGATCACGAAATAGTTCACGACGTATAAAGTGAACATGCCCAGCAGGAATGCGGGCGACTGGTTCGCATGAAATTGTTCGCCGGCAGCCAAGGCCGCGGCCCTTGCCGGCAGCAGGAGGAACGCACCGCCAGTGGTAATGATGGCCGTGACAACAAAACACGAAACCGCCGAGAGCACCGGAAACAGCATCAATTGTTTGTCGGAACGAAGAATGGCGAAGCTCTGCTTGACGAGCTCCCAACTGCGAGAAAACTTACCCATCGCACCCTCCCAAGCAATCGGAAACGACGGAACTCGGATAGTTTGCCCTAGAGGCCTGCCGGTTCCAATAGTACGTTCGATCGGTTTCCTCCGGACAGGTAACGCTTCCGACAACGGTTATGCCAGTTGGAATTCGCGGGCATCAGCGGAGATGGGAGTCGAACCAGGCGACGGTGCGGCGGATGCGGTCGCGCTGGTGCTCGGGGCTGACGAACAAGTGGCCTTCGTGCTCGTAGACCACGAGCTGGGTTTCGACGCCAAGAGTTTTCAGGGCGTGCCAGAATTCGTAAGATTGCGGCGTGGGGCATTCCCCGTCACTGTCGCCGACGATCACCAAGGTGGGCGTTTTCACGTTCTTGATGAAGGTGATCGGCGAGCTTTTCCGGTAGATCTCGGGATCGTCGTAAACCGACTTGCCGAAAAACGGGATCATCCACTGGTCGATTTTGTTCTCTCCATAGTAGCTGAGCCAGTTGGCGATGCCTGCCCCGGCCATGGCGGCTTTGAAGCGGTTAGTTTGCGTGACGCCCCACATGGTCATGAAGCCGCCATAGCTCCAGCCGGTCAAGCCGAGGCGGCTGGGATCGATGGGAGCGACGCGAAGGGCTTCATCCACACCGGCAAGGATGTCACGAAAATCGCCGTACCCGAAATCGCGGACGTTGGCCTGCGTGAAAGTTTCGCCCTGCCCGAAGCTGCCTCGCGGATTGCCTTGAAGAACAAAGTAGCCGGCGCCCGCGAGGGCCATCGCGAAGCTCCCCGAATCCGGCCATCTCGACTGCACCGCCGCGCCCGGGCCGCCGTGAACTACCACGATCAAGGGATATTTTTTCGCGGGATCGAGATCGCCGGGATAGGTGAGCCAGCCCTGCACATTGTAGCCATCGTTTTTCCAGTGGAGGCTCTTGGCTTCTCCCCAAGCGGGTTTCACGGCGGCATTGCGATGCGTGAGTTGCCGCCAGTAGCCGATGGGGCCAGCCCAGATTTCCGGCGGGTCAGTCAGAGAACTGCGGATAACGGCGGACGTTTTTCCGTCGCGCGCGAGAGAAATGTTGGTGCCCCACAGGCCTGAGGAAACTTGTTCCTGGCCGCGCCAGAGAGAATCGTTGCGACCGTTGGCGGGATCGACCATCGCGACCCCGGAGTCGCCATCGACGGTCTCCCCAAATACGATTTTTCCTTCGGGCGTCCAAGCGAGCCAGTTTGCGGTCGCTTTCATCTCCGGCGTGACGTTCGTGGCTTCGCCTCCTGTCGCCGCAATGGTGTAGAGATCACCGCCGACGGACGGTTCGTCGCTCATGAGGCCAGCGACAAAAGCGATTTTCTGGCCGTCCGGTGACCAGGCCGGATTCGCAATTTGCAGAGGCGGCTTGTAGATCGACTTCATCAGGCCCTTAGGTCCGGCGTCGAGAATGTAAAGGTTGGCGACGTACCAGTTGTTGTCGCCATTGCCGTCGGCGGCGATCACCGCGAAACGCGTGCCGTCCGGCGACCAGTCGTATTCGTAGACGTACATGTCGGCGGGAGAGATTTGCCGGAAGCCGCCGGTGTCAAGGTCAACGAGAGCGAGGCGTTGTTCGAAAAAAGTGTCTTGGATCTCGCCGGTCTCGGGCGTTTCCGCAACAAGCGGGCCGGCCGCTCGTGTGGCGTTTTCGGTCGAGAGGAGAGCGATGGTCTTGCCATCGGGCGACCAGCGAGGCGTAGCAAGGAGGCCCTTTCGGCTGGTAAGTTTCTTGGCCGGTCCACCCGAGGCGCTGACCACATACAACTGGAGCTGGCCGGGTTTCACGGCGTCGGAGAGGAACGCAATCCGCTGGCTGTCCGGGGACCAATCGAGGCTGCCTTCGGCGCGGGCAACATTTAGTGCGGCGGCAGTGACGCGTCTCGGTGCGGCACTGGATTCGCGGTCGGCGACGTAGATCGCGGCGTGGCCATCGGGCGCGCCGTCTTTGCCGACCAGGGTTTCGACCCAGGCGACTTTCTTTCCGTTGGGCGCAATCGCCGTCTGCTCGAATGGGTGTGCGGCATTAAGCGTGTCGATGACGCTATCGAGCGGTGAGCCGGTTTTAGGTTTCGCCGCCGCTTTCGGGCGGGCCTTGACTGCCGGCTTCGTGCTTCTTTTCTCTTGCGCGAACAGCAGGCAAGAATTGCAAATCGAAAATGTGAAGATGGCCGAAACGATCCATTTTAAAAAACGCATGTCTACCGACCTTTCCTACCAGAGTGCCGACGCGCAAAGATAGACCGACCTGCACGCCGCTGCAAGTCGGGAGCGTGTCCTGCGGGTCCCATGGCGGTTGTGACCGGCGGACTTCCCGCGTAGAATCCGCGCAACTCACTCTTTGGAGGTATTTTATGATCGACCGCCGTGGCTTCCTGTCTTCGATTGCAGGCGTTGCCGGTGCTGCCAGCGCGCTCGGCTTGCCGCCGCGGTGGGACGTGCTTCTCGAACAGGAACCGCCGAGGCTGCCGGACCACGCGCTTTATGCTTCGAACGAAGAAGCGTATTGGGCTGAATTGCGCAAGCAGTTTCTGATTCCTGCCGACGAGGTTTACCTCAACAACGGTACGGTTGGGTCTTCGCCTATGCCCGTGCTGCGGGCGATTTTTGACGGCTACAAAGATACGGAAAAGATGGCGCAGAGCGATCCGGAGGATTATCCGATCTGGGGTTATGGCGCATGGAACGAGTTTCGTGACCCGCTCGCGGAGTTTGTCGGTTGCCTGCGCGATGAGCTCGCGTTGGTGCGCAACGCCACGGAAGCCAACAGCTACATCGCTAATGGCCTCGACATGAAGCCGGGTGACGAAGTGCTGATGACCGATCAGGAGCATCCGGGAGGGGAGCACCCCTGGAATCTGCGTGCCAAGCGCTACGGGATGGTGGTGAAAAAGATCACCCTGCCGAAGCCGGTGCCGAACGCAGCGGCGGTGATGAATCTGATCAATGATGGTATTACGTCGCGGACGCGGGTGCTGTTCTTCAGCCACATCACCACGGTCACGGGCGTGGTCTTGCCGGCCAAGGAACTCTGCGCGTTGGCGCGCTCGAAGGGGATTCTCTCCGCCGTGGACGGCGCGCACGTCGTCGGAATGATGCGATTGAACCTCCACGAGATGGGCTGCGACATGTACACATCGAGCCCGCACAAATGGCTGCAAGCGCCGAAGGGCAGCGGGTTTCTCTATGTACGAGACGAGGTGATCGACCGCTTGTGGAACACCATCGTCACCGCCGGCTGGGACGAACCGAAACTGCGCGCGGAGCGCTTCCAGCGCATCGGCAGCTCCAACGTGCCCGCACTCTGGGGAATGCGCGCCGCAGTGCAACTGGCAAACCAAATCGGGATGGAGCGGATCGAACGGCGCCACCGGCAAATGGCGGATGCTATTTTGAAAGAGATGGTCGAGCGCGGCGCCGAGTCCTGGACGTCGCCCGATCCGGCACTACGCTGCGCGATTGCGGCGGTCAACGTCGCGCCGATTCAGATCACGGAGATCGAAAACTGGATGTGGAAGACGAAGAAGATCCGCATCCGCGGCGGAGCACCGTCCAAGATTCGGCTTTCGACGCCGTACTACTTGCTGCCGAAGGACGTGGACCGGTACCTGGCCGCGTTTGACGAATACTCAAAGAATAGCGCTTCGCCGCGGCAGGCAGAAATGCCTGTCCCACTTTCTTGACCCTATGCCGAAGGGTCGAATACACTATGAAATTCGAAGCCAGCCGCTGAAGAGGTTAGTGGGTTGTTCTGCCGTTGCGGGTGAAAGAGTCGGCCCCGCGATTGCGTACTACAAAGGGGGATGGTTTTGCCAAAGCGCACATTTCAACCGCGCCGACGCCGACGCGCCAAGACGCACGGCTTCCGCGTACGCATGAAAACGAAGGGTGGCCGCAAGGTACTGGCGGCGCGCCGCAAGAAGGGACGCCATCGGCTCACCCCCGAATAATTCGGGGAGCCCGTTGCCCACCGGTTCGAGTACGCACGGGAATCTATTTCCGCGCGAAGCGCGGCTGGTGCGGCGCGGAGAATTTGATGCTGTCTACCGCGCCGGAAAGCGCCGTTCGAGTTCCCACTACACAGTTTTCCTCCGCGCCAACGAACTGCCGCAAAGCCGTTTTGGCTTCAGCATCAAGAAGGCCCTGGGCGGCGCGGTAGCGCGCAATCGTATCCGGCGGCGCCTGCGTGAGGTCGTGCGCTGCCACCGGCTGGAGATACCCGCAGGATGGGACATCGTCATTCACCCAAAGAGCACGGTAGCGCGCGCGCCGTTTGCAGCGCTAACAACGGATTTGCTGCGTCTGCTGAAGGACATGTAGGGGCACACTCTGGCGCACCCTGTGTTGCGACCATGGACGCTAACACTAAGGGCGAACCGAAGTCCGTTCCTAGGCAAGTCAAAGATCGTTCCATTCCTCGGCGCACCACACTGTTCGCGCTGCGCTTCTACAAAGCGTATTTGTCGATCTTGTTCGCAGGCAGTTGTCGTTTTGAGCCGACGTGTTCGCGCTATGCCTACGAGGCCATCGAACGGTTTGGCGTGGCGCAAGGCGTTTGGCTTGGGCTGAAGCGGCTGCTCCGTTGCCAACCGCTCTCGCGCAAATTTGGTTACGACCCGGTTCCGGAGAAATGGGAAGAGATGCCAAGCAGTTCAGCTGCAGGGAAAGTTCGGAAAGACTGAGATGCACTCATGAGCGCGCCGGGACAGAAAGATAAGCTCACACCGGAGTTGCGAATTCTTGTGGCTTCTCTGTTGTCCTTTGGAGTGATTATCCTGTGGGCAAAGTTCTTCGGGCCCAAACCGCCCGGCCCGCCAGCCGAAACCAACCGCCCGGCGCAGACCGCTCCGGCCACGCCAGGTCCGGCGACCTCGGCGGCGGCGAATCCGTCGCCAGCTACCGCCGGGCCGGCAGCATTTGCCCCGGCCACGGCGGCAAGCTTCGCGGTGAGGAACGATTCCGAGGAACGCACGGTCGTTGTTGAAAACAGTCTTTATCGCGTGGAAATCTCGAACCGCGGCGCAGTGGTGAAGAGCTGGCAGCTCAAGAACTATAAGGATGATGCGAAGCCGCAGCGCGTG
>QHZC01000333.1 GCA_003224515.1 Acidobacteriota bacterium | reverse complement strand
CAGCCTCCTTGCCTGAGCGTGCTTCGAGCATGACCAACAATCCGATTGCTTCCATTGAATTACCTCCGGTGTCGAATTACTTTCGACCGATTGCTCACAACAGTGAGTAGACTGCACATCGGATACGGAGTTGTGCGGATTTCTGCTGGGATGGTCGAAATCTTGCTGAATTCGTCCCTCCGGAGAGAGAGTTCCGACGAATCGCAACTAAGTTTTGGGAGCTGTATGAGACGACGGCGAGCGTTCGATTGGGCTGCGCAAGAGCCAGTCAGAATCGTTGATGAGAGTGAGAGTGCGGAGGCGGATGCAAGGAGCGATGAGTTACAAATTCCAGATAGGGCTGGACGTTAACAAAGAAGTGAAAGGCAACTCGTGAGAAAAGTTCTGGTAGCGTATCTTCGGAGGAAGTTTCCGACGCGCAAGTCGCTTCGGAGTCGACAAGATCCTGGCGATAATCTGTCGGGCTAACTCCCCAGACATCACGAAAGACTTGCGCAAAGTGCTGCTGGGTTTTGAAGCCGCAGGCCACGGCCACGTCCAATACTCGCGCATTGGGAGCTCGCAACATCGCTTTAGCACGCTCAATCCTCTGGCGCAGAACAAATTGATGCGGTGTCTCGCCCGTTGACTTGCGAAACATCCGCGCGAAATGAGCTGTGCTTAAGCCTACCGATTGCGCCATCTCGTCGAGACTCAAGTCATCTTCAATCTTCGCATGCACCAATTCTTTAATTCTTCGCAAGCGCGCGGAGCCTAGTCCGCCTTTGTAGATCTGCACAGGACGGTGCCTTACTGCATGACCATTGACCAACGCTACGGCCATCGCCTGTTCAATAGAATCCAGAAACAGTCGCCCGTTCGGAAAGCCAGCAGCCATCTCCGCATGAGCCGCCGCGACCAGCGGACCCAGGCGGGCGTCCGCGAACTTGCGCTGTGCGCGCAGTTCTACCTCGCCATAAGCTCCGTCCGAGGCGGCCATCAGTGGCGCATCGGAAATACCGAGCTGCAGATGCGGTGTGGCCATGATTCCAACCCACTCTCCCACATGCCGGTCGCACAGTGCTAAATCGCCCGCCGCGTAGTCGAACTTTTCCATCGCCGAACGCCGCGAGCCCCACTCAATTGAGCCGCGCCCCAACATCATCGCGAAAGCCTGATCATGTCGCACCCAATGCCGCGGCTCTGTGACAGATTCGGGTTGAAAGACCTCAACTCTCATTGTTTTGCATGCGGTCGTGTTGTGGATATGACCGAGGGCTCTCCAAGCGCTGTTCCAAGTCTTCTAATTTGATGTATCTCTGCGGCCAGGCGATACATGTATCTCGACGTGAAGGTAAGGCTTTCAAACAAGTTCTGGGCACGACACCTGGTGATTGACGTGAAAGGGACACGCGCCTCAGTTTTTATCTTGAGTAAGTCAAAAAAAGGTCGTGCCAGATTAGGGGTTCACCCCAATTTCAGGGTCCAACTGGGGTCCAAAACTCAGGCAGTTTGAGAGGTTTTCGGGGGTCTCATTGCTGTAAGGGCAACCGAATCAATGGGACTTAGAGTCTGACCTTCAAGCTCATAACCCGAAGGTCGTCAGTTCAAATCTGCCCCCCGCAACCAATTAGCTGTTGAGTGCAAGGGCTTCCGATACTCCAGTCGGAGGCCCTTTTTCTTGCCGCATGCGAATTGTCCGTCTCTTGTATGTTGCTCTCGCCCTGCCCGGCATCTCCCGTGAAGAGCGCGGAACCGTTGTGGACCTCCGCGATCCGGCTCCCAAGCTCGGTCTTGTGCTTCATTTTCGAGAGCATGTTTGCGAGAAATAGCATTTGGCCGTCACTGGAACGGGTTATCAACGAGAACTCGTTGTCATCGCCGTGGGTAACTACGAATCGCGGGTCTTTGATACCGTCTTTTCCACCCATCCGCTCCAAATCGCTCTTCCAACTTTTCCCATAAGGAGGGTTGGAGAGCATGAAATCGAACTCCTTGGATGGAAAAGCGTCAGTGGATAGAGTGGAATGCTCCGGTGCGCCCACGAGATTGTCGGCAGCCTCGCCTTCGCCCTTCAGAAGAAGATCAGCCTTGGCGATTGCGTACGTTTCAGCGTTAATCTCCTGACCGTAGAGGTGCGTGGCTACTTTCTTCTCTTTCTTCTCCGCGATTTCGTGGAGAGTATCCTCACCAACCGTCAACATTCCTCCCGTGCCACAAGCACCGTCGTAGAGGAGGTAAGTCCCCGATTCAATCTTGTCCGCAATGGGTAGGAAAACCAGGCCACAGAAAACATCCGACCGGGAAATCATCCATTTTGAACTAGATGCGAACCGGGACACGGGGCGAAGCCTGGTTGCGGGTGAAACTATATTGACTCAATCAATTTGTGCTTAATTATTCAAAACGACGACAGAACTTGTACTGACGGCAGCGGTGGTCCGCCGCGTACTCCAGCCACAAAAGATGGCGCATAAATGGAATAATGCTCTTATTTGTACCGTCGGCGGATGGCGCGGGCCATGTCGGAGAGCTGTGCTGGTCGTCCCTTTCCGCTCGTCCCTTTCCGCTCGTTGACTTGCGCAACCATGAACCGTAACATGACCGGCCAATGGCGGACTCCCACTCACTTCTCGGGCAAACCGTCTCTCACTACCGCATTTTGGAAAAGCTCGGCGGCGGCGGCATGGGTGTGGTCTACAAAGCTGAGGATACTCGTCTCCACCGTTTTGTTGCGCTCAAATTCCTGCCTCCGGAAGTGGCCGGCGATCGCCAGGCCTTGGCGCGCTTCCGGCGCGAGGCACAAGCTGCCTCCGCTCTGAATCATCCCAATATCTGCACGATCTACGATATCGGGGAGCAGGACGGCCAGGCGTTCCTTGCCATGGAGTTTCTGGACGGCGCGACACTGAAGCACGCGCTCGCCCGCCGTCCGCTGGACAACGAAACGCTGCTCTCCCTGGCCATCGAGATCGCGGACGCGCTGGACGCCGCGCATTCCCAGGGCATCGTCCATCGCGACATTAAGCCGGCGAACATTTTCGTCACCAAGCGTGGCCACGCCAAGGTTCTGGACTTCGGTCTGGCCAAGGTAACGCCTGCGGCCAGTTCTTCGAGCCAGATTGCAGCGGCCGACACGCTCACCGCGACGATAGATGAAGAGCACCTGACTAGCCCGGGCACGGCGTTGGGAACGGTCGCGTACATGTCGCCCGAGCAGGTGCGCGGCAAGGAACTCGATGCGCGTACTGACATGTTCTCGTTCGGGGTAGTGCTCTATGAAATGGCCACGGGAGCGTTACCCTTCCATGGCGACACCTCGGGAGTGATCTTCGACGGGATTCTGAACCGTGCCCCAATAGCCCCGGTGCGGTTGAATCCCGAGGTTCCCCAAAAGCTGGAAGAGCTGATCAACAAGGCCCTGGAAAAGGACCGCAACCTCCGTTATCAGGGAGCAGCGGAGATGCGAGCCGACCTGCTGCGACTGAAGCGGGAGACGGACACGGGACGAATCAGCAACGCGATGTCGGAGGATGAGGCCGATACAAAGCCAACAATGACCGCGACGGCCTCGCCAGCGCCAAGCCCCGCTCATCTCTCTGGTGTGGCGCCGTTACCTCAGACAAGTAGGAGCGCTGGCGTGATCGCGGCCGCCCGGCAGCACAAATGGAGCTTCGCCGCAGGTGTCCTATTCGTGCTTCTGATAGCAGCGGCGACTGGATTGGGAATCTATTCGCTGCTGAGCCGCAGTGGGGCAAAAAGTACGACCATACCTTCAGCGGGAAACGACCCAACCCGCCGGGTCCTGGCGGTCTTTCCGTTCGAGAATATTTCCGCGGATCGATCACAAGATTACTTCAGCGCTGGCATGACCGATGAAATTAACGGTCAACTATCCAAGATGGCGTCACTTCAGGTGATCAGTCAGACAGCGGTCTCAAGGTACAAGGACCCGCGCGCCGATCTTCACAAAATCGCAACGGAGCTAGGCGTTGGTAGTGTTGTGGTCGGGAGTGTCCGCCAAGTGGGATCACACCTGCGAATCCATGTCGAGGTCGTTGATCCCCGCAACGACCGGACAGTGTGGTCCGAGCTGTACGACCGCGAGCTGAAGGACATTTTCACTGTGCAGAGTGACGTGGCGCTACGCATCGCTGACGCTCTAGACGCGACTTTATCTGCTAATGAGAGGGAGCGCGTCGAGAAACGGCCGACGCAAAACGTCGAGGCGTATCAGCTTTATTTGCGTTCTGACGAATTCAGCACGGGGGACCGCCAGCAGAACCTTGAGGGGGTGCGGATGCTGGAGCAGGCTGTCCAAAAGGACCCCGACTTCGCGGTGGCCTGGGCCAAAATGGCCTACCGACAGATCTCGCAGGCAGATTTCGACGACGCCAGCTACGTCGACTCCGGCATGGCGATGGCCCGAAAAGCGCTGGCGCTAGACCCGAATCTCGCCTCCGGCCACTTCGCCCTCTCGTTGGGCTACTGGTTCGAGGGACACGGAACCGATGCCCGGCTATCGCTGCTCAAGACCATGGAGCTTAATCCAAACGCGAGCGGCGCCATGATGAATCTCTCCGTGTTGGAGACCGATCTTGGCCACTATGAAGAGGCGCTGCACTGGGCCCGGCGGGCATTCCGGTTGGAGCCCAACTGGGGCAACTCTTACTACCACGTAAGTGGTCCGCTGCTATTTTTGGGTGACGATGCGACGACGGAAAGATGGCTCACGGAAGGAGAGCAGCACTTCCCCGGGACGATGCGTATACAGATTATGCTTGCCTACCTAGATTGGCTGCGCGGAAGGGGGCAAGAAGCGCTGGACCGAGCCCGAAAAGCGAGTGCGGCCGAGCCTAACAACGAAGAGGTTCTGTTGCTATTGGCCGATCTCGCGCTAATCACGAGTGCAGCTGACACGGAGTCTCGGGTGGAGCGATTTTTCCGATCCGCCCCAGATTTGAACGGTGGTTCTTGGCTTCTGTCAGAATCATTTCGCGTTAAGTATGCCTACTTCCTAGCGCACCACGGTGAAGTCCGCCGAGCCAAACAATTAATGGAAGAAGCCGCGAGACTCGCACGAGAAAGCATGGACAAAGGAAACGAAATGCCTCGCGCCCGAATAGAGATTGCCGCCATCCATGCTCTCCGGCAGCAGAAAGAGCCCGCACTGGAGTGGTTGCAAAAGGCCTACGATGCCGGTTGGCGGGACTCGCGCACTTTGATTCGGGATCCCATACTTGAACGTATCCGAGAAGAGCCGAAGTTCAAAGAGCTGATCGCTCGCATCAACAGGGACGTTGCAGCGATGCGCGGGCGCTCGTCCGATCTACGCGAGCTCTTCACCACGACCGCGCCGGTGCCATCGAAGGTTTCTCCTCGATGACCAGCAGAGAGCCGCAAGCCATTCGGTGCGCGGACAACAACTCCGCCATCCGCCAGGATTGCTAAACATGCGAGACTGAACCCGAGCCACTAGCAATACGTCGCGATCTCAGCTCCAACCATTGAAAGCAACGTCTGGATGGTAGAGAAGTTCTGAAATCATTTTGACGCATCGCATCCCGGGCACGTCGGTTGACCGATCGTCGCCACCTCGTCGCCTGCTTGGCTGTTTCAACCGTGCTTCGCTCGGAAGTGCCCATCTATTCCCTCGTTGACACTTCTGGATGTGTCCACAAAGGCCATCATCCTTACTCACACACACTCCGTCCAAACGGCACTGAACAGACGCTTACGCGGATATCTTCGGCTGCCTCACGAAAAGGAAGTGAACCCCAATTCTCCAGAATTTCCAAGGGCTGAGGGATGCGGAAGCCTGTGTAGCATCGAAGGAAAGGAACGTACCCCATTGTATAAATAAGGCCAAGTTTGTCACCGAAGTCGACGACTGTGCCCCTCAGAGTCGGCTTGTTCCCAGGACGCAGGCAGAAAAGCCCGCGTCGCTGGATCGTAAACAGGCGGGCTGGCTTAGAAATGGCATCAGGAAAACAGTGCGTTGCAACCCGGCGGGCTTTATTGCAGCAGAAACCAGAACATTTGTATCGATCACCAGACGGAGGGGAAGCATTATTGCTTCGACTTCTGGGAGCGGGCCTTCCTAATAATTTTGTCGATCTCACGCGAGTTCAATGCACTCGTGCGGTTTCGCTCCGATTCTTCACCGAGGAGCCTTACTGAATCTCGCATAATACAAGAAAGAAAATGGCAGTTGGGGAGAACCGCGTACTCGCGCCATGCCGCTACAGATCGCCGCGTCCGCTTCGGCGAGATCCTCGGCACAACGATTGGCCAATTCCTGCCCTTTGATATTTCCCCACAGCGTCTCCACCGGATTGAGGTCCGGTGCGTAGCCCGGCAGTCTTTCCACCGTAAGCCAGTGACGCTCCCGGCGTAAGTATTCCTTCATGGCCCGACTCCGGTGGGCCGGCAACCCATCCTGATGCTAGGGCGACAGGAATCAATTCCTCTTCTCATCAGTGTTTCGCTAGCAGATAAAATAAAGTCAGCTGCCAATCACGCATGGCCGGTCGAGACCATTGGTGCCTAATCAATGAGGTGAAATGGCCTGAAACCCAACCCCCCGCGTTCCTGCCTATTTGAACCGCCAACTTTCGCGCCGGATTCCACTTGTCCGGGATTGCTGTTAATCAGGACCTTGGGTGAAAGAGCGAGGTTGACGGTGTTGCGTCTGAGACTCGTATAGGTAGAATGCAACCGTGGCCAAACGAGTTACTCTGCCGGATTTCGGAATTTACTTCCGCACAAATAGTCGAAGCCCCATCGATTTTGTTTATCGAGAGACACCTAATCTCTTGCACGATATGGTTTTTCTTCGGAGTTACCTTCATGACGCGGCGTTTGAAGACCGTGACGTCCACCTAAGAGGAACCGTTCTTCGGATCGGTCTGAAACGGGACCGTTGGGAGTTGTATAAATCGAATGGGGAACTTGAACGCATAGCCACCAGGTTAACCATTCGTCCGGTGCTTTCCCTAAAATGGCACTCAAAGCCCAAGGTGGAGAGCAAATTCTTCATTCGCGATGTCTATCTTGGAGAATCCTTTTGGGACCATTCCGATAAAGCGGAGATTGTTCTGTCTGGGTTTGGCAAAAAGCCATCTCAAATACGAATCGTAGTGCGCGACCCGTTCTCAATTCGCTTGCTGGACGTATCGAGAAAGAAGTGAAGGGGAGCAGAACCGAATAGTTTCGTACGATGACCCAAGTTAACGGTAACGGCGTTTACCAGGACCTCACTTAAAGGTTGACCAGTTCACAGCGATAAACTCGCTGGTGTTAAGATCACGCGAGATCGCTCCGTCAATTTGGCACAAGGGGGTTATCAATGCACCTGCTCCGTCTCATGCGCGTTCTCTCAGTAAGTTTGCTCTTTAGCGCTGCGCAGGGAGAAGCGCAGGTACCGACCGAGCACCCCGAACTCATCGCTGGTCCGTGGGAAGTTGCCAGTACTTCTGGGATTGAAGGAATCTTTTTTGAGATTGTGACTTCTTCGAGCGGCCCAACGGGCCGCGAGCAGTTCGATTGGCAAACGATGAATATTCGCGTGTATCACTCTTTCACGCTTTTTGACGGGGAGCATCTCCGCATTCACTCCATCGAGGTCACCGAACTTAAATCATTTGATTTAGACATCACCTTTTCGCCCACTTCCAACGAATGGTCGGGAACATGGTCGCGTTCCGGTCAGAACTTGCACGCGGCGCTGAAACGACCTGAACCGAATCCTGGAGTCACGCCGAGGGTATTCGTTGGCGATTGGGCGGGTGAGTCCGCCCCTAACTCTCCGCGCTACTTTGCTCCCGGTAGCCTTCACATCCGCGAATCAATCGACGGCGTGCTCTCCGCTTGGCTTGATCGCACAATTTCTGGCATGGACCCAAAAACACGGTCGATCCATAACGACCAGCGGAGCGGTGAATGGTTGAAGGTGAATTCTGCAAATGACACTGGGCTCATTTTGGACGCAACCAATTGGACTGGGCCTCCTTCTCAATTTCGCGGAAGCCTGTCCGAAGATCACCAAGTACTCACAGGCACTTGGGAGAGACCGGGCGGCGGCAGACTTAATGCGCCCGACAGGTTTCGAAGAACGCCTGTCGCAGCAGCACAGTGACCAGACGGAACTCAGACCTGTGCAACTTGAAGACGAGAACGCTGTCGAGATTCTTCAGACGAGGTATCACTGTGGACATGCAAAACAGCAGCGTTTGATCAGGCCTGTTCGCATGATGCGTCAAGTCCCGAGTCGAAACCGGACAAGTCCCCAGCTCGCTTTCCTCTGGATTCCACTTCGACGATTACGCTGTTAACCAAGCGTTGGCCTGCTGGACGCTTTAGCGGCAGAGCAGGTTTTGCATACCAATACGACCA
>QHZC01000331.1 GCA_003224515.1 Acidobacteriota bacterium | reverse complement strand
CTGCCGGATCAGTTCCTCATAGGCGGGTTTCAGCACCCCCTTGATCTCCTTCACGATCTCCCACTGGGTGGCCGCCGGCAGCGGAATTCCCAGATTCCCTTGCAGTCGTTCGAGGCGGTTGAAGGGAAGCCCGCTCCCATACTTCAGCAGCGCGATCATGCTGGCGCTGGTCTCATCGTATTTTTCCGGTCCCACGCCCTCCGGAGCTTTCGCCGTGAACACATCGCCGCAGAGATTGCACCGCAACTTCTCCAGCTCATACACTGTGGCCTGCAGCGCCGCCTGGCCCACGACCCGCACCAGCACCCCCGGCTGCGCCTGGTCGTAGACCTTGCCCTTCTGGCAGTGCGGGCAGTGATCGCCCGGCTTCAGCGATTCGTGCGGAACTCGACGTTTTTCTGCTCCGCTATAAGCTTCGGCACCGTTTCGGCCGTGCCCCTTGCTCTTCTCTCCGCTGCCTTGCTCCGGTGGCGCCTCCGGGTTGACCGACGGATTTCCGGCGGGACTCGCGGCGTCTCTGCTCGGCAGCACCTGGCTGGTCTTCTCCGTGCTCGAGCCAAACAATATTTGGCGCAGTCGGTGGATCGTGGTGTCCTTGTTCTCCACCAACGCGATCAGATAACCGAGCGTTTCCAGAGACGCTTTCAGCTTCGCGTATCCCTCGGGATCGAGCGGTGCCTGAAGCGCACGCTCCAAAACCTTTTCCAGTTCTTCCATCGCTATGTCAATCCTCGGAATCTCGTTCTTCTTCCTCTTATACACTGAGAAGCTCCCGAAAATCTCGCCGCAGGGGATACCCCAGCACTTCCTTAATGGGACGGTTGGGTCGCTTGCTCCAGGCGTTCTTGCCGCGCCCAGTCGTGAAACCCAACACCGTCCAGTTCGCCGCACGGTAGCAGGTCCCACGGAAGCGCTCGGGATCGATGAAGGTTTCCACAAAATAGATGGGATGACCATAGGCCCGTTCCCACTCTCCGGAAAGCATGCGGGTCATGCGCGCCAGAAGGTGGGAGGCCAAATGCGGAATCTGCACCCAAGGCAGCAGCAAAAATCTTGTGTTGTAGGCTAGCAGGTGGAGGTTCTTACGCCGTGCCTGGTCCGACCAGCCGAGGAAGCGGTCCCGGCAGCCCAGGTAATGCGCTGACGAGGACCACGCAAAACAGGCCACCGGCCGCTGTCCCGCATAAGCTAAAAATTTTAGGGTTTCCCCGACCGGCTGCGTGTAGCGAAGGTAATGGAATTGCTCCAACAGGCTGTTGAACAGCGGTTCTTCCGGCGTGCGCCGCACCGAGCGGAACTCCAGCGGCTGAATCTCGCTCAGCTTGACCTGCAGCGGCCGCGCATCCACGGAAACCACCGTGGGTTGGCTACGGTGGGCCAGAGGATTACAAGGAACCTGCCGCACCGGCGGCAGCTCGATCAGTCCCTCGCGGTGCAGCTTCAACATCAGCCCGCGGCATACCATGTCGCGCAAGGCTCCGTTGGGCTGCACCCAATTCCATGCTTGGCAGAGTTTTTTGGAAAGCTCGCGTCGGCTCGCCGCTGGATGTTCACGAAGAAGCTGGCGAATAAAGGCTACATCGCTGTCCGTGATCACCCGTTGCCGGTATTGCAGCTTTTCTTCCATGCCGGCAGCGTAGCCGAGTCGCAACTGGAACGCAAGTCCTTTTTGTCGCGAGCGGAACCTTATTGTTTACGCTGGCAGCGGCAGCGGACGCCAGGCGGGCAGAACCTGGGCCGAGGTCGGATCGCCACCCATGAGCAACACTTGTAGCTGGTGTGCCGCTAGCCCTTGGGTTAGGCCCGTCGCACGGGCCGGCCAGAAACGGAATCGTCCTGTCGAGAGTCGCTTCTGGCAAAGCCAGAATCCATTCCCGTCATACGCCAATATTTTTATGGCCGTCTTCCGGCGATTGCAAAAAACGAATAAACAGCCGGAGAAGGCATCGGCCTGCAGCGTTTGCTTGCAAACGCGGACCAATCCATCGATCCCGTTCCGAAAATCGACCGCCTCCACCGCCATCAGGATGCGCATCTGGGGAGCGATCTGGATCATGAGGCCTTCCAGAAACTGTTGATCAGAACCGCAAGGTCTGGACCGCCCTGGCCCTGAAGCTGGATCTTCATCTTTCCACCTTGCGCATTTTCCATCTCGATGGTGCAAGCGGAAGGACCTGCGATGCCGGGAGGAAGGAGTTCGACAAAGGTCGCTTCCCTCTGCGGCCTACACGTTGCGTCGTCAACTGAGGAGAGTCGTTTCTTCAGCGAGTAGTAGTTGAGTCGGAGCGCTCGAGCGGTTCGGTGCAGGCCGTGCTCCCGAACCAATTCCACCGCTGAAACCCACAGGGGCTCTGGAATGGGGGAGCAACGCTTGCGAGTCTTACGCCAAAGCTTGAAGCGGTGTTGCACTCGTTCCAGTTGGCTGGCAGGAACGGATATCGTTCTCATCGGCTGTCCTCCGTCCACCGTCGAGTGGACAGCCGACGATACCAATAGCTTCAGCAAAATTCATGCAGCCTTGCCGAA
>QHZC01000330.1:2450-8356 GCA_003224515.1 Acidobacteriota bacterium | reverse complement strand
CAATCATTTTCAAGAGAAATGCTGGATTTTCGGCCACTTTTGAACGAAAACAGCTAAATTCACGACGGATTCAAGTAGAAGGGAAAGAGAATCCACCTGGAGGCATGGCCACCTGGAAGTGATCCACTTGTTTGGATAACGCTAGTACTCCATCGGAAGCGCGTTTTCACGAAAGCGTGAGGTGGGGCGAGGTGCTCTGCGCGCGCGTTCGATAGAGCCGTTGAAGGAAGCCGCTGGCGTTTGCGGCTGATGCGGTTGGGCTAGCTCCTATGGAATTTCCATCATGTGCAAAGGAGTTCATCTAGCCAAGAGTAACTCAATCGAGATTGGAGTCCAACCATGGAGCATGACGCGTGGAGTATTGCACGCGAAGCGTCCGCCGCGCAAGCGGCTTCGTTCAGCTTCGTTCTAACGCACTTACCGACCATGTCGGACGATCAGACTATTAAGAGTTGGCAGTCGGAAGCGCGCCATGTGTATGGAAAGGCCTCTGAAGGTCTTGAACGGGCGAAGCAGACCTATGAAATCGGCCTGAGTTGACTAACGATCTCGGCTAACCAGGCTTCTAGGAGTGACCGCTGGTCGGGCGTCATCTCGGTAAAGGCAAGGCCCATCCCGAATCTCGGGTCGCAGTAGACGACCTTGCCCTTGGTCTGGAAGACGCCCTGATCCCTAAGAATCCGCAACCCGACCAGGGTCCCCTCGGGGAAAGGATTTAGGGCGTCCACATAGCAGCCCCCAAGGCCCAGTTCCGAGGTGCGCGCTGAGAGTAGCGCCCCGGAATGCAGCTCGGTCACCTCGGCAGAGGCTACGAGCGGACAACGCCGAACGGAACGCTGCTTAGCCGGTTGCAAGGGCTTGTTCCTTTGGATCATCGAGCATCACTTACTCATGGCAATCTCGCACCAGAAAGCCTGTTTAAATCAGCTAATGTCGAAGGGTGCTCTATTCCTTCAGCCATATTCAGTCCAAAGCTACCATGACAGTGGCTCCAGTTGTGCAACCGGGATAGCAGGCGTTCGCGCACCGTAACGGCCAATCCCTGATAAGCTCACAAATCAAATGGTCTCCAGAGGTTCTCCTAGTCGATGCAATCAGGACAATCGATGAGCTGGCAGCTATTTCGGCGGCGCCGTGCTCAGCCGTCCTCGGTCAGGCGGGTTCCTGATAAAGGCCGATGACGTTCCCTGACGGGTCGCGGAATCTCGCAGTAATCTCCGGCGCATCCGCGCCGATCGGTTGCACGATCTCGCCACCGTTGGCGACAATCACGTCAAGGGTCGCGGCCACGCTGTCTACCATGATGTAAAATAGAAGGCCGGGTTTTACGGCGGGTAAGCGACCGAGCACCCAGGTGCCACTCACTTCGCCGGTCGTGTCATCGAAGGCAGTGCTACCATCGCCGCGTTTCCGGATGGTCCAGCCGAAGACCCGTTTGTAGAAGTCGGCCGAGCGCGCAATGTCAGTCGAGGGAAGTTCCACATAGCAGATCTTGCCATTCGCAAGCGTTGTAGGCATCAATATACCTTCAGGGCGTTGCCATCCTAGCGCGCCCTGGCCTTCAAATCAATTCTTCGGCTTCAGCTGCTTCAGCTGGGCCGTACAGAATTAGTTCAAATCCATAAGGTTTGGCACAAGAGAACCCTGGGACGTGCTGGACGCAGAGCGGGACGGCGGCTACACTGTTTGTATTCCACCAGTTTTGAATCGATTGCGCGCGAGTTTGTGCGAGGAATGAACGGGGATGCTTCGCTTCTACACGGCAGGTGAATCGCACGGACAGGCGCTGCTGGCGTTTATCTCCGGGCTGCCCGCACAACTACCCGTTGACATGAAGTTTATCAATCATGAGTTGCGCAAGATCGAAAAGGACACTGCGGAAATTTTTGCCGGAGTGCGCCACGGGAAGACCATCGGGGCGCCGATTGCGTTGCGGATCGAGAATCGCGATTGGGCCAACTGGGAGAAAATCCTGCCGGTGGGAGCCGCGGAAGAAGATCCTGGCACGCGAAAGCTGGTCGCACCACGCCCCGGCCATGCCGATCTTGCTGGATCGCAGAAATTCAACTACCACGATGCGCGTTATATTCTGGAGCGAGCTTCCGCCCGCGAAACTGCTGCGCGCGTGGCGGCGGGTGCGTTTGCAAAACTGCTGCTGCGCGAATTCGACACGGAGATCGCTAGTCACACGATTCAGGTGGGGCACGTGCGTCTGGAAAAACCAGCTACTTGGAAAAAGATTCAAGCTGTGAGCGCAGACCTGGATTCTCCTTTGCGATGTATCGATGCTGCGGTGCAGGAAAAAATGAAAGCGGAGGTTGACGCGGTCCTGAAGGCGGGAGACACCGTGGGCGGGATTTTTGAAATTGTCGCGCACCATGTTCCCGTGGGGCTGGGCAGTCATGCGCAATGGGACGAGAAGCTGGGAGGCGTGACGGGCGCGGGCTCGTTCGGAAGCGAAGTGCAGGATGAGATTTTCTACGAAAAATCGGAACGGCGGTTCCGGCGCTCGACCAACCGCGCGGGAGGACTGGAGGGTGGCATCACCAACGGCGAGGACGTGGTGGTGCGGGGGTACTTGAAACCGATTTCGACTTTGCGACAGCCGCTGCACACGACGGACATGGTTACGAAAGAGCCGGTGAAGGCTGCTTACGAGCGATCCGATTGGTGCGTGGTGCCGGCCGGAGCGGTGGCCGGAGAAGCCATGGTTGCGCTTGTGCTGGCGGATGCTTTTCTGCAAAAATTTGGGGGAGACTCGCTCGCAGAGATGCGACGGAATTTCGACAATTATGCCCAACAAATCGACGCGTTCTGACGCACCGGCCCCGACGGCCACCGAGACGCCGCAAACGCCGTCTCCGGCACACAAGATCTATCCGATCGTAAAGTACGGCCATGCCATCCTGGAGAAGCCGGGCGCGCCGGTGAAAGAATTCGACGCGGAATTAGAACAGCTCGCCGAAGACATGTTTGCCTCGAAGTATGCGGCTCAGGGCGTGGGACTGGCGGCGCCGCAAATCGGATTGAGCCTGCGGATCGCGGTGGTGGACGTGACGGGAGGGAAGAATCCCGAGGCGAAGATTGTGCTGGCGAATCCGGAGATCGTTCACGCGGAAGGCGAAGCTGCGGCCGCAGTTTGTGACCATCAAGGCGCAGAACGCAAAGGGCGAGGCGTTTGAAATTCGTGGGGAAAACTTGCTGGCGCGAGCTTTCTGCCATGAGATCGATCACCTGAACGGGATTCTATTTTTGCAGCACCTCAGCATGCTGAAGCGCGACCTGATCAAACGGAAAATCAAAAAGCTCAGGAAACAGGGCGAGTGGTAAGTGCCGGAGCGGATGCGAATCGTTTTCTGCGGCACTCTGACTTTGAAATCGTTGGCGTGATTACGCAGCCGGACCGGCCGCGGGGGCGCGGGCAGGAAGTCTCCTTTTCGGCGGTCAAGGAAGCCTCGCTGGCCGCGAATCTTCCGGTGTATCAGCCGGATAAAATTCGAGCGCTCGAAGCCGAGAAGCCCCTGCGAGAGCTGGCTCCCGATTGCGTGGTGATCATCGCCTACGGACAAATTATCCCGGCAAGATTGCTGTCGATTCCTAAACTGGGCTGGATCAATTTGCACGCTTCCCTGCTCCCCAAGTACCGAGGCGCGGCACCGATCAACTGGGCCATCGTGAATGGCGACAGGCGAACCGGCCTGACGACGATGCGGATCGATGCAGGGATGGACACTGGGGAGATGTTGCTGCAGCGCGAAATCGAGATCGTGGCAAAACAAACTGCACCGGAACTCGCGGTGAGCATGTCCGAGTCCGGCGCACCGCTCATGGCGGAGACTTTGCGCGGTTTGGCCGCTGGAATTATCGCTCCGATACCTCAGAACCACGCGGAAGCCAGCTACGCGCCGATGCTGAAGAAAGAAGACGGACGCATCGATTGGAAGCGTCCGGCCATAGAGATTTACAACCGGATGCGCGGATTTGCGCCGTGGCCGGGGGCTCACACCACGTTTCGCGGGCAAAGCTGCCACGTCTGGGGCGAGCCGGTGTCTAAAGAGCGGGCGGTTGGCTTGCCGAGCGGCGCGGGCGGCGGTGCGCCCGGAATTTTGTTCGGCGAAAAGAATGAATTGTTCGTGCGGTGCGGCGACGCAACCGTTTTGTGCGTCAGCGTCGTCCAAGTGGAGGGGCGCAGGCCCGTGAAGGCGACTGATTTTGCAAACGGCGTGCGATTGAAAAGCGGTGAACGTTTTGGCGACAGCTGATTGCATGACGCAGACCACTAAGAGATACTTAAGATTTGCCGTTTGCGCTTGAAACTGAACCGTCTTTGACTAACCGTGGTAACGGGAGCTCACCTTACATGAAGATCTCTGAATCGTCAGCAAAACGTGGAAATGCGCGTTTCCGCGGGAAGAAATTGCTGCGCGCAGCAGCGTGCTGGATGCTCGTGGCGCAGCTTGTGGGAGTGCCCTATGCGCGGGCTGCTGGCGGCAAATCCGGCCCCACGCCAGCGCCAGTCAGCACGGCGAGTGACCCTGTCTTGAAAGCAATGCAAAACGAGATCACGCGAGCGACCGCGGAGCTTGGCAAAGCTGAACAGCCGCCTTACTACCTGAGCTATACGGTGTACGACCAAGATTTTATCGTTCTGGTGGGCGCTTACGGCAGTTTGCTGACCGACACCATTGCCGAAAGGCGCTTCGCGGACGTGACCATGCGCGTGGGCGTACCGGAGCTGGACAATACGCACGGACAGAGCCGGCCTAGCGGAGTGAATTCCGGCAGCCTACCGCTGGTAAATGACCAGGACGCCATTGCGCGCGTCTTGTGGGAGCTGACGGATCGTGAGTACAAGCGCGCTGTACCGTCGTTGCTGAACGTGCGCACCAACGCGGCAGTTCGCGCCGAGGAAGAAGACAAGTCGCCGGACTTCTCGAAGGAGAAGCCGCAGACGCACATCGGTGAGGTCGAGGCGGTTGCGCCATTCGACCGCGCGGCATGGGAAGGTGAAATCAAGAGACTATCGGGCGTGTTCCGGAAATACCCCGAAGTGTACTTCGCGACGGTGATGATGCAAGCGCAGCGTTCGAATTCGCGGATGGTTTCAAGCGAGGGGAGCGCGATTGTGTCGCCGAGCGCTTCTATTCGCTTGATCATGGAAGCGCAGACGCGCGCCGAGGACGGCATGGATTTGCTGCGCGTCGAAACATTCCAGGCGCCTGCGGCGAGCGGGTTGCCGAGCGAAGCGGAGCTCATAGGCAAGATCCAGAAAATGGCGGCGGACTTGAGCGCATTGCGCAAGGCACCGGTGGCGGAGCCCTACGATGGACCGGCAGTGTTGAGCGGGCGCGCGGCGGCGGTGTTTTTCCATGAAGTGTTGGGGCACAGACTGGAAGGACACCGACAGCGCGATGAAGAGGAAGGACAGACGTTCACGAAGAAGATTGGGCAGGAAGTGCTGCCGAAATTCCTGAGCGTGATCGATGACCCGACGACGCGCGAGATGGCGGGGGTGAAGCTGGCCGGCGCGTATGACTTTGACAATGAGGGCGAACCGTCGCAGAGAGTGGAAGTGATCAAAGACGGGGTGCTGAAGAATTTTTTGATGTCGCGGATGCCCATCAAGAATTTTGATCAATCGAATGGGCATGGGCGAAACCAGCCTGGGAGGATGCCCACGGGACGCCAAGGGAACTTGATCGTCACATCGGCACAAACGGTGCCTGAAGCGGAAATGCGGCAGAAGCTGATTGATGAAGTGAAGAAGCAGGGTAAGCCCTACGGCCTGTAATTCGACGATATTCCGGGAGGGTTTACGCTGACGACGCGGGCGTTGCCGCAGGCGTTCCAAGTGCTGCCGGTGCTTGTGTACAAAGTATACGCCGACGGGCGTCCCGACGAATTGG
>QHZC01000330.1:0-2307 GCA_003224515.1 Acidobacteriota bacterium | reverse complement strand
CCGGGATTTGAAGATGCTGGTGTTGCCAAAGATGCACAGGCGAAGCCGGAGGTGAAGCCATGAAAATTCTTCACCTACCGACCACTTTTCGTGGGCACAAACAATGGATGGGAATGGCGATTGCGGCTTTGCTGACGCTAAAGGCCACGCCGAGCCGAGCAACGTCCGAGGGATCGAAACCGGCACCGGACGCGGCCATGGTCGCGGCCCACGCGGCGGCGAAGGGCGACGGATTGCTCGAGGCGTTGCTTACGGAACTGGACCGGTCCAAGGCGCAGCTCAAAATGGATCAGGTGCAGGCGCCGTATTACGTTGAGTACCGTGTGAACGAAGTCGAGGATATTGGTGCGGAGGCTGCTTACGGGGCACTGCGGGAAAACCAGCACGTTCACGTTCGCGTTCTGCGAGTGGTAGTGCGTATCGGCGATTACAAGCAAGACAGCTATTTCGGCAGGGGCCAAGGCGAATCCAGCATTTTGCCGCTGGACAACGATCCGATTGCGCTGCGCCACCAGATCTGGCTGGCAACAGACGACGCTTATAAGGCCGCGGGGCAGGCACTGGCCGAGAAACAGGCGGCCATGAAGCAGTTCAGTGCGGACCCGAATCCCGTGGACGACTTTGCTAAGGCGCCACAAATGATTGCCGTCGAGCCGACGGCGTCGCTGAAAATCGACGAAGCGAAGTGGAAGAAGACGCTGGAGGAAGTGACGGGTTTGTACAAAGAGTATCCCGACGTTCAGTCGGTGACGGCGTCGGCAAGATTCTCGGCGATCAACGAATACCTGGTGAACTCCGAGGGCACGGTCACGCGGTGCGGAAGAACAACGTACAGCTTGCAATTGAACAGCTCGGCGCAAGCAGCCGACGGAATGCGGCTGAGCCGGAGCCCAGCGTTCATGGTGGCGCGGCCGGAAGAATTGCCGACGCGCGACGCGCTGATGGGCGAAGCCAAGAAGATGCTGGAAACCGTGGTGGCGTTGCGGCAAGCGCCAATTGTTGAGGAGGAATATCGCGGGCCGGTGTTGTTCGCCGCGGATGCGGCGGATGATATTGTGGCGTCGTTGATCGGACAGAACGTCCTGGGGCAAAAACCGCAGCTTGGGAAACCAAATCGAACTACGGGGGCATTCGCGACAAGCTACAAGACGCGTGTACTGCCGAATTTTCTGTCGGTTGTGGACGATCCGACGCTGACAGATTTTCAGGGAAAGAGCCTGGTAGGAAGTTACGCGGTGGACAGCGAAGGCGTGAAAGCGCAGGCCGTCAATACGATTGAGAACGGGATGCTGGCGAATTATCTGATAGGCCGGCAACCCATCCGCGACTTTTCTGCCTCGAATGGCCACGGACGCGCCGCGCCGGGGTCTTTTCCCGGGCCCAGCCTGGGGGTGCTGCTGGTGAAGAGCTCCGAAGTGCAATCGGCTGAGGAGCTGAAGAAGAAAGTCATGCAGATGGTAACCGATCAGGGCAAGGAGTACGGCTATCGAGTGGAGACGCTCGGGCCGGGCAATTCGCCGCGGCTGCTCTATCGCCTGTACGCGAAAGATGGGCATGAAGAGTTGGTGCGAGGCGCGGTTTTCAGTGAACTGGATATTCGCGCGCTGCGAAGCGATTTGATCGCCGTGGGCAATGATCCGCTGGTGAGCAACCGGGCCGGCGGTGCGCCGACGACGATCATCAGCCCGTCGCTGCTTTTCGATGAGCTGGAAGTAAAGCGAGCGGATACCAGCAAGGACAAGCTGCCCGATTATCCGCCGCCACCGCTGAAAAAGTGAGCATAGCTCGTAAGCCCGAGCCTGGACTCTGGGCCGCAATGCCCGTGAAAGCGACACGAGAGACTGGCTCTCAAGGTCACAAGCTGCACGGTTCTCAAGCAACTGCACACTCCCCACGCAGGTCCCAATAACATGGAGACTGGAGGGACTGTGCCAAGAATCATGATACGAGGGTTCGTGGATGTGGCTCTTGCGATTGCTAGGGTAGCGGTTCCGGGCTTGAGAGCACAAGACCAGAAGGAATTGCTCGCTGCCCCGCTGCCCGCACAAATCTTCACTGCCAGACGGAAATATTCCTGTGTCAAGTAGACCGGTGAAAGATCCCCAATTCCGGCTGGCCATCCTGGACCTCAAGACGCACGTATTGTTGTGGACCTTTACCGAGCACGTGCAATCTGCGCAGTTGGGGAACCGCGATAAAAACTTTGATCAGGCGATAACGGCCCTTGTGAACGACATAAGGAATGTGGCTGGCCAACCCGCGCCACCGGCTAGTGGCACTTCAAAGTAAGCCACCCCGCGGAGGAGT
>QHZC01000043.1:1730-17186 GCA_003224515.1 Acidobacteriota bacterium | reverse complement strand
CAACTAGCATGGAGGGCTCCCCCGGCGCGATGCGTGAATATTAAGTCTACGCAAGCCAGCGGAAGGCCGCAAATCCTGGACATGCGCTAGTGGGGCATGGACTTGACGTGGAAGTTCTTGTAGCATCGCCCGCATGAAAAAAGTGAGATCTGGCAATCGCAGTTCTGCGGCGAAAAGCAACGGCGCTCCGAAAAACGTGGATGAATACCTTGCTGGTGTGCCGGAACCTGCCCGCAGCGCCTTGAACAAGATTCGCGCGGCGATTCGGTCCGCTGTGCCACCGCAGGCTACCGAGACCATCAGCTACGGGATTCCTGCGTTCAAGCACCAAAAAGTGCTGGTGTGGTTCGCCGCGTTTTCGAACCACTGCAGTTTGTTCCCCACTGCCTCGGTTGTCGAAGCGTTTAAGAACGAACTTAAGGGCTTCTCCACATCCAAAGGGACCATCCACTTCCCCACGGACAAGCCACTGCCGACTGCACTTGTTAAGAAACTGGTGAAGGCGCGGCTGGCGCAGAACGAAAGCAAGAAACGGCGCTGACCGGGTTGCCCTCGAGACCTGTTCATGACTTCGAAGACACTTGACTGCCCGGTCCCCATCTATATCGACTCAATGCACAAACCGGAACGAGTGGATTGTCGTTGATAGCCGTCCGGTAATGCGAACTTAGCAGATGGCCGACCCGCTCCTTGGTGGGCGCGGGGTTTTAATCCAGTTCAGCTTCCCCAACCCACGTGTCGCACCAAATCTGCGAAGCTGTGGTCGGAGCGCACACTTTCGAATACCCGGTTCTGCTCTGTTTCCGACAAATCCCGCATGCCAGCAGTATCGGCTTGCCAGTGCAGCCGTCTTTTCGCATCCTAAGGGTAGGAGTCTTGCCATGAAGCGAGCCCTCTCCTGGAGAGCTTGGAGCGCTTGGGTTGTGATCGGCCTACTGTCCACGGCAGGGCTTGGAAGCCCGCAATCTTTGGGCGAGGTGGCGCGGCGAGAGCGGGAACGTCGCGAACTGGAGGGGAAGAAGCCCAAGAAGGTTTACACGAATGACGACTTCCCGAGCGCCGCACCTGCCGCCATGGAGGCGCCCAACCCACGTCTGCTCGCTCCCAATGGTCAAGAGCCATCGGCAAAGGGCGACGAAGCGGAATTGGAGAAACAGTGGAGAAGGCAGTTTGCGGAAGCCCGCGCGCGCCTGCGCAAAGCTGAACTAGACGCCTGGCAAACTCGCATCAAGACGGTGTTCGTTGGCGGCGGAGGCGTTTCTGGCCTGACCAGCGGAGCGGCCGTTCCCGTGCAGATGCAGGTGCGGGAGTTTGTGCAAACCGATGAGTTGCGCCTGGCGCGGAAAGCCCTGGACGATCTCGAAGAAGAGCTGCGCCACGCCGGTTTGCCACCGGGCTGGGGACGCTAATCGTTCACGCGGCAAAGCCCGCATAGGGAGCAAGCCTCGGAAGCGAATTTCCTTAAGAGCTAGAAATCTGCTCAGCGGCCCGTGCAAGATTTACCGCTTGGCGCCCTTGGCGCCTCTCGGGATAGGCGGGATTGAAAATCATATATTATTATAGGGCCGCTTCGCGCACGGGTCTTGAAGTGGCGGACTGGGCTGGCGATTGTGTGATGTGTTGGCCACGGCCTAAACCGCCAGCAGGGATGCTGGCGCTAGGAATTCCATTGACGATGCCGCGCGAAAAGGCGTCCAATCATGTAGTTGTCCAATAGCCCCAGCCGGGAGGAAAAATTGCTTTCGGATCATATCTTTTCTATTTTTGGCCGAACTGTCACCATAAGCGGTTACGAACAGCTCGTCACTGGCGCAGTGGTCTTGATTGTGGCAGCAGCTTGGACCGTTCAGCAGTTCCGCCGGAGGCGAACGGTGGTCCTGCAGAGGTCTGCTGTGAGCGACCAGTTGCTTTATGAGTTGTCGCGCATTGCGGATTCGCTGGAGCGCATCGCCAATCGGCCGGCGGACCAAGTAATTGCCGCCCTGAACAGAAGGGCCGAGGAGTCGCGCGGCAATCCGCTTTCCATCTTCGGGCGAGAGAGACCGCAGGGATAGCTGAATTTCGGCCTGGCAGTCTGGAGACCAGGCTTATAGTGCGGACGGAACAGAAATTCTCGCTAGGCATGCCTGAACAGCCCATCCTGCAACCGACTGAATTCGATCCCGAAGACGAGTACCGCCCCGAACCTGAGGCTGAATCTCAGGCGCCATCGTGGATGGATGGGAGTGTGCGCATCGGCATTCATACCTCCGTCGCGGGAAGCTATCTGCACGCGCTCGAATCGGCTCAGAAGCTTGGCTGCAACGCGCTGCAAATCTTCTCGGCTAGCCCAAGGATGTGGCAAGGCGTGTCGGCGCGAATTCCAGACGTGGACGCGCAGGCGTTTCGGGCGCGCCGGGATGAATTGCGGCTCGGGCCTTTGGTGATCCATGCAAACTACCTCATCAACCTGGCGTCAACGGAGCGGATGCTGCAGACCCGGTCGATCCAGGCATTTCACGATGAGATTGTGCGAGCCGTGGCGCTGGGAGCGGATTTTCTGGTAGTGCACCCCGGAGCGCGAGGCGAGTCGAGGACAGAACAGGCGATTTCCACGATCGTGGAGTCGGTGAAACAGGCGTCGAAGCGCGCACCGATGGACGGGCTGCGAATACTGATCGTTTTGGCGGGGTTGCGGAACTTGCCGGTTGGGGCGTGCCTGGATACGGCGCACCTTTTTGCGGCAGGATACGACATCAAGAGCGAGGGCGGACTGGCTTCGACGATTGGGCAGATTGACGGCGCCATTGGGCTCGAGAATGTGCCGGTGATTCACGTGAATGATTCGAAGATTCCACTGGGCGGACGCGTGGACCGGCACGAACATATCGGAAAAGGAAAGATTGGAGCGGAGGCATTTGCAAGAATTTTGCGGCACCCGCGATTCGGTTCAGTGGCGCCGGAGGGTTTGACAGGGAGAGCGTTTGTGGCGGAGACGCCGATTGATGATCCGGGGGATGACCGGCGGAACGTGGCGGCACTGTGGGAATTGGCGGGATTGAAGGAACAGGCGCCGCAAGCGGAGAAGGGGTTTTCCATGCTCACTGCGGCGCTGCAAAAAAAGCTTTCTATACACAGAAAAGCAGAGAAGAAAAGAAACGCTACCGCAGAGACACCCCGATCGGCTCGGGGCGGACGGTGGATGCCAAGAAGCGCGGAGAAGAAAACGCGGACGAAAAAGGACGGCGCAAGGAAGAGTTCGGCAAAGAAGAAAAGGGGATAAGCAAGCGTGGCGGAGCAGAACATGCCGGACCTGGGGTCAGCGTACGATCCCCAGAAAATCGAAGAGAAGTGGCAGAAGCGCTGGGCGGAAGCGCGCGTATTCGAATCGGAGGCCGATCCGTCGAAGTCTAAGTATTACGTGCTGGAGATGCTGCCGTATCCGAGCGGTACGCTGCACATGGGCCACATGCGCAACTACACGATTGGGGACGTGGTGGCGCGGGTGAAGCGCATGCGCGGATTCAACGTGATGCATCCGATGGGCTGGGATGCCTTCGGCCTGCCGGCGGAAAACGCCGCCATCAAGAACAATACGCACCCGCGGGAGTGGACCAACAAAAACATTGCGGAATTTCAGCGCGCGCTGCGGCGCTTTGGGTTCAGTTACGACTGGCGGCGGGAGATTTCGACCTGCGAGCCGGAGTATTACCGCTGGAACCAGTGGTTCTTTCTGCGCATGCTGGAGCGCGGGCTGGCGTACCGGAAAAAGAGCCGGGTGAACTGGTGTCCGAAATGCTGCACCGTGCTGGCAAACGAGCAAGTAGTGAATGGCGGTTACTGCTGGCGGCACGAAGACACGCTCGTGGAATCGCGCGAGATTGAACAGTGGTTTCTGAAGACGACAGCATACGCGGATCAACTGCTGGATGATTTGAAGCAGCTCGAGGGCGGATGGCCCGAGCGCGTCATCCTGATGCAGCGGAATTGGATTGGGAAGTCGCAGGGCGCGAAGGTGAAGTTCGTCGTGGCGGACGTGGCAGGGGCGGAACCGATCGAAGTTCTTACCACTCGCATTGACACGATTTATGGCGCGACGGCGGTGATCCTGGCGCCGGGGCATCCGCTGCTGCCGAAACTGCTGGAAGGTTCGCCCGCGCGCGCGGAAGCAGATGCCAAGTTGGCCAAGATGCATCAGGCATCGGTGAAAACCGAGGATCTGGCGACCATGGAGAAGGAAGGCTTGTTCACGGGACGATATGCCGTCAACCCCTTCAGCGGCGAGAAGATTCCGATCTGGGTTGGGAATTTCGTACTGATGGAATATGGAACGGGCGCGATTATGGCTGTTCCCGCGCACGACCAGCGCGACTTGGAGTTCTGCCGGAAATATGGGTTGCCGGTGCGCGTGGTGGTCGAACCGCTTGAGGGTGAACCACTCATTGAAGAAAAAATGACGGCGGCATTCGACGAGCACCACCAAGGGAAGCTCGTCAATTCGGGGCCGTACAACGGGCTTTCGCCGGAACAGGCGATCGCGAAAATGGCAACGTTCGCGGAGCAAAAAGGATTCGGACGCGCCGAGACAATCTTCAGGTTAAAGGACTGGGGCATTTCGCGGCAGCGGTATTGGGGAACGCCGATCCCGGTCGTCTATTGCTTGAAGGACGGCATGGTGGCCGTGCCGGATAAAGATTTGCCGGTGCTGCTGCCGCCGAATCCGAAACTCACGGGCATGGGCGAATCGCCGCTGGCGTCTACGCCGGAGTTTGTGAATACGACTTGCCCGAAGTGTGGCGGGCCGGCGCGGCGCGAGACGGACACGATGGATACGTTCGTGGATTCGTCTTGGTATTTCTACCGTTACTGCGATCCGCACAACGACAAAGGGCCTTATGATTCGGCCAAGGCCGCCTACTGGTTTCCGATTGACCAGTACATCGGCGGAATCACGCACGCGATTCTGCATCTTCTGTACTCACGTTTTTGGTGCAAGGTGATGCGCGATCTGGGGTTGATCAAACATAACGAGCCTGCGGCGCGGCTCTTTACCCAAGGCATGGTGCAAAAAGGTGGCGTGGCCATGTCTAAATCGAGGGGCAATGTGGTCGGCGCGGAAGACATGGCTCAAAAATATGGGGCGGACACGGGACGCCTCTATACGTTGTTTGCGGCTCCCCCGGAAAAAGACCTGGAGTGGAGCGAGGAGAGTATCGAAGGATCGTGGCGCTTTCTAAACCGCGTGTATCGGCTGGTGGAGCGGCACGCGGGGGGCGTTCGCGGACAGAAGAACGGAAGCATCGATGCCGCCACCGCCACGGCAAGAGAGAAAACCCTGCTGCGTAAAGTACATCAGACCCTGCGGCGCGTGACGCAGGATTTTGAGACGCGCTGGCACTTCAATTCGGCGATTGCCCTGATCATGGAGCTGACCAACGTGATTTATTTGCAAGAGCCGCTGGAAAAAGCCGTGCGACCGGAAGTTCGCGGAGAAGTGCTGGAACTGCTGACGCTGATGCTGGCGCCGATGACACCACACCTGGCGGAAGAGCTCTGGGAAATGCTCGGACATACAGGCGGATTGTGGAAGGCGAGTTGGCCGGCATTTGATGAGGCCTTGACGCGGGAGGACGAAGTCGAAATCCCTGTGCAGGTAAACGGACGCCTGCGGGGCAGGGTGAAAGCCGCCGTGGGGACCGGAGGAGATGAAGTCGAAAAGCAGGCGCAAGCGGATTCGATGATTGCGCCTCATCTCGCCGGCAAAAGCATTGTGAAACGCATTTTCGTCCCGGACAAATTATTGAATCTCGTCGTAGCGTGAGGGGGATGGCATGATGGAGAGCGCGGCAAAACAGGCGGCTGGTTCTCGATTTCGGCGGGCAGTATACCCAGCTGATTGCCCGCCGCATCCGCGAACAGCAGGTATTTTCCGCTGTCCTGCCGTGCAGTTCTTCTATCGAAGAAATCCGCAAGCTGGAGCCCACGGGAATCATTCTATCGGGCGGGCCGAGCTCGGTTTATGACCCTGAAGCGCCCAAGTGCGATCCGAAGGTGCTGGCGCTAGCTATCCCCGTTCTGGGAATTTGTTACGGGATGCAATGGATCACGCACACACTCGGCGGCAAGGTAGAGAAGGCGGAGCGGCGGGAATATGGTCGGGCCCAATTGAGCGTCGATGATTCCAAAGAACCCAGCGGATCCGACCTGTTCACGGGAGTTCCGGCCTCCCTGCGCGTGTGGAATAGCCACGGGGACCATGTTCGAACGCTTCCGGACGGATTTCGCACCGTCGGGCGAACCGAGAATGCCATTGCCGCTGTGGAGAACCCGGACAAGAAGATTTACGCGGTCGAGTTTCACCCGGAAGTGAACCACACCGAGCGCGGGACGGAGTTGCTTAGAAATTTCTTATTTCGTGTGTGCAAGGCGGAGCCGAAGTGGAGCGGCGCGGCCTTCATCGAGGAGACAACGGCAGCGATTCGCCAGAGGGTGGGAAATAAGTGGGCCATTTGCGGACTGAGCGGGGGCGTGGATTCCACTGTTGCAGCGGTATTGGTGCACCGGGCGATGGGGGCCCGGCTGACGAACATCTTCGTGAATACGGGGATGCTGAGGAAGAACGAGTTTGAACAGACACTGGAAATGCTGCGCGACCGGCTGAAGCTCCACGTCATCGGCGTGGACGCTTCGAAACGCTTTCTCGCTCAATTGAAAGGAGTTACGGACCCCGAAGAAAAGCGTAAGCGCATCGGCAGGGAGTTCATCGCCGTTTTTGCAGAAGAAGCGCAGAAGCTCCAAGCGGGGGAAGCGCACGGGGAGATCAGATACCTGGTGCAGGGTACACTTTATCCAGACGTGATCGAGTCGGTTTCCGTAAAGGGGCCTTCAGCGACGATCAAGACGCACCACAACGTGGGTGGACTGCCGGAAAAGATGCCATTTGCCTTGATCGAGCCGCTGAGGGACATCTTTAAGGATGAGGTTCGCAGGATTGGCAAGGAGCTGGGTCTGCCGGAAGAAATTCTTGTGAAACACCCGTTTCCGGGGCCAGGGCTAGCCGTCCGAGTGATCGGAGAGATCACTCGTCCACATCTGGTAACTCTCCAGGAGGCCGACGCGATCGTGGTTGAGGAAATTCGGCGCGCGGGACTGTATGCCAAAGTGTGGCAAGCATTTGCGGTTCTACTCCCCGTGCGGAGTGTGGGGGTCATGGGCGATGGGCGAACCTATGGGCTGACCGTGGCCGTAAGGGTGGTGGAGTCCGATGACGCCATGACCGCGGACTGGGTCCGACTGCCCGGCGAAGTATTAGAACGCATCTCCACCCGCATCGTCAATGAAGTGGCCGGCGTGACAAGGGTGGTTTACGACATAAGCTCCAAACCCCCAAGCACAATCGAGTGGGAATAGTTCTCCGAGAGGCCCTGGCAATGACCAGGCGGAGTAGACTTGGGACACCCAAAAGGCAACCTTACCGAGATCTGCAGCCCGGAAAAACAACAGGCCGCACAGCGGGTATGCGCGGCCTTTTTCGTAAGTATGATGATGCAGAACAGTAACAACCCGGGAAGTCCGATAGCAGGACTAGCGGTTGGCCATTTTCTGGGCCATGTACAGAATGAGTTTGCGATCCCCTTCTTCCACTTTGCTCAGCAAGCGGCGAAGCTTGTTGAGAAAGCGTGCATCTTTGCCGACGCTGCCCCAGGCGATGTCATCGGAGGACTTGCGCTTGGGGAGATTCGGCAACTGCGGCGGTTCCTCACCGTCATAAAAGAGTTGATAGAGTGGGCACTCGAGAGCACGAGCGAGTTTTTCCAACGTTTCGATGGCCGGGACAGTATGACCATTCTCTACGCGGGAAATGTAACAACGAAGCAGACCCGTTCGCTTTTCGATATCGCCCTGGGAGAGTTTCTTTTCTTCGCGCAGTGCGCGAAGGCGGTCACCTATAATCATGCCGGCATTATTTCATGTAGGTAAGATAGGAAGCAAGTACAAAGTAGTGGCTGTCGAAGTGAAACATTTGATACAGGTTTTGACAAACCGGAGATAATGGCCGTAACCAAATGCTAATGGCGCGCGTCCCAAAAGTGGAGCGTTTCGACCAGTCCCAGACGGTGGGAACCGCAGAGGGGCACGCCTCCAAGCCTGCTGGCGCGACCAACGACCGCGAATTGGTTCGCCGGGCGCAGAGAGAAGATCAAGAGGCCTTTGAGGAACTAGTGCGGCGTCATCAGCACCGGGTATTTGCAGTGGCAGGCGGGATTCTGCGAAGGCGCGAGGACGTGGAAGATATCGCGCAGCAGGTCTTTGTTAAGGCGTATTTCTCGCTGAAGCGATTTGATCAGCGAGCAGCATTCAGCACGTGGCTGTATAAGATCACGGTGAATGAGTGCTGGGACTTACTGAGAAAAAAGAAGGTTCGACCCCTGCTGTACGAGTCGGATTTGAGCGAGGAACAGGCCAGACAGGTCATCACCTCGGGGGAAAAAGAGAATCCTGGTCCGGATATCAGCGAGAAGATCGAAGCGCGGGAGCGCGTGGGGCGGCTACTGGAAGGATTGGATGAACGGGACCGGCTGATGCTGATCCTGAAAGAAGTGGAAGGATTCTCCATCGAGGAGATCGCGCAAGTTCTGAATCTGAATGGTAACACCGTGAAAGTGAGGCTATTTCGTGCTCGGCGCCGCGTGGTAAGCCAGGTAAAGAAGCGGGGAGATTGAGGATGAAGCCAGAGCAGTGAGGAGGCGGATGTGTGGAATCTGCAGAAGCGTGATGAAGAGTGCAGGAAGTGGTCCTGAAATTGTCCGCGTCGCAGAGTTGAGCGAGGCCTGGCCTGCGGCGCAGCGCGCCCACGTCGTCACCTGTGGGAGCTGCCAGGAAGCCGTACGGGATCTTCTCGCGACCCGGGAAATCTTTAGGGGAGTTGCCTCTTTCACAGAGATGGCTAGGCCGTGGTTTGCGCCTCGGGTGATGGCAGCCATCGCCGCGCGTGAGAGGGAACTAACGGAAGCGGCGCGCACGTGGATGGAGGTGCCAAAGTATGCTTCGCGGCTGGCGATGGCAACCGGTGCCGTCTTGCTCCTGACCAGTACTTGGTTGTATGAAAGGCCTTCCACGGTACCTGCAAGACAGCCAGCTGCGGCCGCCAGCCAGGAATACCTATTTGAAGTACCGCAGCCACCCATGAATCAGGATGATGTGCTCATTAGCTTGGCGGAGCAGAATCAATGAACGATAAGTCGGCAACCCAGAAGGCGGCCCTGTGGGTCGCGGTGGTATTCCTGCTGGGGGCTGCGCTCGGTGGGACGCTCGGTTATGTTTTTGCCCACCGTGTGATTGCGGCTCCGCCTCAGCTGACTGATGCGGAAAAACGGGCACAGAAGGTCCAGCGCTTGACGCAGGAATTGAACCTGCGCCCCGAGCAGCAGAAGCAGCTTGACGCGATCATGGCAAGCGTGCAGGCGGAGTACAAAGCAATTCACCAGTCAACAGACCCGCAGATTAACGAAGCAAGGCAAAAGGGGCGGGAGCGGATTCGGGAGATTCTTACGCCAGAGCAGAAGCCGAAGTTCGAAGAGTTCTTGATACGCCTGGACGAGGAGAGAAAGAAAAACGCGCAACACTAATTTTGCGCGCCCGCATCTCCTATGAAAGGAGCCTGTTGATTCGGCAAGACCGAGACGCGGGCTGCTTTCATCCTTCGTTGCGGAATGTCCACCACAGGGATGATGACTCTATCTGCTTGTTCACGATCCATTGGCCTTTCTAGGAGCGAGACGACGCCGTTGTGAGAGGCAGATGCGTGTCTGAATACGGCAGCACCTTTGAGATTTCAACTAGAATTTCGATTACTATTCTGGCGGGAGCAACGCACGAGGTAAGATACCTCTTGGCCTTTGATGAAGGCCACTACGAAGAGTCCGAAGTGGTGGGTGTGGCATGAAGCCTTTACGGATTCTCAAGAGCGGGACGCTTGTGGCCGTGCTGGCGGCTTCAGTCTTCACGACGGGTTGCGGTGGTGCGGTATCGAGTAGCAGCGGGCCAGGGACGCCTCCGGGGCCGCTTACAGTGTCGCTTTCTACTAGCACGGTGATTGCGCCTCAGGACGGTACGCCGGGGACTGTCGATGTGACCGTCAGCGGCGCAAACACGGGAAGCTCGGTCTCGGTTGCGGCGAGCCATTTGCCCAGCGGCGTCACTTCGCAATTTGCTCCCGCCGCCGGCGGATTCAGCGGGACACTCTCTTTGGTCGCCGGGAGTACGGCACCGGCAGGTACGTACTCTGCGAGTGTCGTGGTGACGAACGGGACTCAGACCGCGAGTCAGTCGTTTGTATTGGTGATTGCAATCGTGGTGTCCGTTGGGAACAGTGTAGATACGACTCTGGGAATTGGCGGGAAGCTTGAACAATTCATGTCCACCTCGTTCCAGCCGTCGGAGGGGAACTATCAATTTTTTCAGAATCACACCGCGACCGAGCCGGCGCTGCTGAACAAACTGGGCCCGCAACACATTCGGCTGCAGGCGATCAGTCAAGCCGTGCCAATGAAGGCGAACACTGGGTCCGCGACCGACTGGGACTTCACCATCTTGGATGCAATTGTGCAGCCGGTATTGAGCCTGGCGGATAACAGTCCGGAGTTTCAGATCGCCGTGGCGCCGGCGTTTCTGAATGATCCGGTGACGGGACATATTATTTTTAGCGCCGCAAACCTGCAGGCTTTCGCCGACTACAGTGCGAACTTGGTAACGTACTACAACAAGGGCGGTTTCACCTGGGGTGGGAAGAATTTCGTTTCACCCAGCTATCCGCAACACCAGATTACGTGGTGGGGCATCTACAACGAATACAACATCAACGGCATGACCCCGAGCGAGTACATACAGCTCTACAACACGCTGGTTCCGGCGATGCTCAACGTAGACAGCACGATCAAGATTTCCGGCTTGGAACTTTCCGTGGCGGACCCGACTATGGACCTGCCGCCGTTCGTCGCACCTCCCGCCAGCGGAGGCGTGAATGCACAAGTGAATGTCGTCGCGACGCATTTCTATCCAACCTGCAACCAGCGAGACGTGGATACTACGCTGTTTGATCGCGTACCGCAGATGGTCCAATACATCAACTACGTCTATCAGGAACTGGGAACGCGAGCGGATCTGAAAAACGTGCCGATCTGGGTTACCGAAAATAACGTGAACGCAGATTATGACAACGGTAATGGAATGAGCAATTGTATTCCGACGCAGAAGTTCGTGCTGGATCCACGCGGGACCAGCGCGTTTTTTGCGGCGTGGCGGCCCTACGCTTTTTCACAACTTGGGAAAGCCGGCAATCAGGCGCTGTATCACTGGGATTATGACGCCGACGCGCAGTCCGGCGAGGTGGACTACAACACGGGAAGCACGTATCTGAGCTATTGGGTGGACTATTGGTTGGGGCAGATGTTTCCTTCTAGGCCGGGTTCGCCAGCGCCTGACATTTTACAATTGCTTGTTACCGAGACCTCGAGCACGGAGATTCTTGGGACAAAGAATGGCGATGGATCTGTGGTCGTTATGGTCGTGGATCGGGCGGTGCAGGCATCCACGGACAATAATGGCACGGGAGATCCGCGAACGGAGATTGTGGATGTTTCGGCTTTGGGGACGTTCTCTGGTGCGACGTCGATAACGATTGACGCGAAGACGAACGCGACGAGCGGCCCGCCCTCCCTGAACATCACGCCCGCGCAGAAGATATCGGTGACGTTGGGCGGATACGGGGTGACGTTTCTAAAGTTGAAGCCCTAGCCTAGTCCCACCTTCGGGGTTATGTGTTTTGCCCTAAGTGGACGACCTTGTCCACGGACACTCGCGCCTGGTGACGCTCTTCGAGCGCACTTCGTTGACTCGTAGCGTTATCTATAGTGCCCGGATAATCGGAAACCAGGAAATGAAGCTTTGAAGAACTCTCTGAATTTCAGTCTTTGTCCAGAAGGAGAAGCACGGCCGTTCGGTGGCGCAATTCGAGGAAGGCCCAGTGGTGATTGCGCACGTTACCTGATCTTCGCGATCCCTTCGATCGACCTACTCCAAGTCAGGTAATTCCTCACGCCGGATCAGCAGATGGATGGATCGGGCCTGCCCCGGCGTTCGCTCGATGAGGCCGCGCACTTCGAGGGTCCATCTGGTGCACGGAAGGCGGAGAGACTCGAAAGTACTGCTGCATTTCGGCCTCCGACGGCGCGCATCCGTGGATTTTCCCGTAGTAATGGATGAACGCCAGATACTGCCCCTGTTTTTCTATTGGGTCATCGCTTCGGGCTACGCCCTGCGCGACTTGCACGTATGAAGAGAACAAAAACGAAAAGAGAGAGAGGCGCTGAAAGAGCACCTCTCCCCAAGGAAACTGGACACTCAGGAAGATGCCCGTTTTAGAACGGGATATCTTCGTCGGAGATTTCCGGGCCGCCACTGGAGGGGGCGGCTCCGCCGTACGAATCTTCAGCAGCCGCGGCGTGGGTTTCGAAGTCGTCGCCGGAGCGTGCTGTGGATCCCCCACTGCCCCCCGCTGCGGCGCCTTCGGCGCGGCCACCTAGCATACGAAAATTGTTGGCGACAATTTCAAAGCTGGTGCGCTTCTGGCCTTCCTTGTCCTGCCATTCGCGGGACTGGATGCGGCCTTCGATAAAGATCAGCGAACCCTTTTTCAGATATTGCTGAGCGATTTCGGCTTGCTTGCCCCAGACGACGATCTTGTGCCACTCGGTACGCTTCTGGCGCTCCCCGCTCTTGTCTTTGTAAGTTTCATCCGTGGCGACCGAGAAATTTGCGACGGCCTGGCCGCCGCCGGTGTAGCGCGTTTCGGGATCGCGGCCCAAACGACCGACGAGAATCACCTTATTGACAGACATGGAACTCCCCCTGCGAAGGCGAAGATAGCATGCGAGGAAGGAAAAGGGAAATCAAGGCGGAGACAGAACGAACGCCGCCAGAAAAATCAACCAGGGGGTAGAATTAAACCGAATTGACAAGCGGCCCGGAGCCAGCCTAACGTTTCACATTCGTTTTCCCAAAGGTAGGATTTCCCCTTGGACAGAGAGAAGATGATTTGGTTGACGGCGCTGGCCGGCGGACTAGCACTGATGGTCGCCGCGAGAAACAGCATGCTGGCGAAACAAGCCTCCTCAGTTGCAGGCACTCAGGCCGGCGTCTTCGAGGGTCACGGCGACGTCGGAATGGTTCTTCACAAAGGTTCCGTGGAATACGACGCAACGAAACGAAGCTACACGATTGCAGGCAGCGGCGAGAATATGTGGTTTACCGGCGATGCCTTCCAATTCGTGTGGAAAAAGGTGTCCGGCGATGTCACGCTGACGGCGGATGTCTCTTTTCTTGGCAAAGGAGTGAACGAACACCGAAAAGCAGTGCTCATGATCCGGCAAAGCCTCGACGCAGATTCGCCTTACGCGGACGTGGCGTTGCATGGCAGCGGTTTGACTGCGCTGCAATATCGCGAGGAGAAAGGCTCCACTACGCACGAAATCCAGGCCAACATTTCCGCGCCCAAGCAGCTGCGGATTGAAAAACGCGGCGCGTACTTCTCCTTGTGGCTCGCGGATAAAAAAGGTGAATTTCAATTGGCGAGCGGGTCCGCACGGATCGCATTGAAGGAGCCGTTTTACGCGGGGATCGGCGTGTGCAGCCACGATAAAGACGTGGTGGAAAGGGCAGTGTTCTCGAATGTCGAATTGAAGTCGGCAGAGCCTGCTGCCGCTGCCGCATCCACGGTCTACAGCGCACTCGAAATCATTACAGTGGCATCCACGGACCGGCGCGCGATTTACGTTGCACCCCAGCGGTTCGAAGCGCCCAACTGGATGCCGGATGGCAAGATTTTGCTTTTCAACAGGAACGGACGGATCGAAAAGATTCCTGTGACGGGCGGGACTCCGCAAATCATCGACACCGGATTCGCGACGCGCTGCAACAACGACCACGGATTTTCTCCGGATGGCACGCAGTTGGTCATCAGCGACCAGTCACAGGAGGAGCATCGCTCCCTTGTGTACGTCTTGCCGGTCGGCGGCGGCGTACCCCGGCGCATCACTCAAAAATCTCCCTCGTACTGGCATGGGTGGTCTCCGGACGGGAAAACATTGGCTTTTGTCGGCGAGAGGAATGGGGATTTCGATATTTATACGATTCCCGCTGCCGGCGGCGACGAGACGCAACTGACGACCGCGAAGGGACTGGACGATGGCCCGGAATATTCGCCAGACGGCAAGTACATCTACTTCAACTCCGAACGCACTGGGCACATGCAGATCTGGCGGATGCGAGCGGATGGAAGCGAGCAGGAGCAAGTAACGTTTGGCGAAGAAAACGATTGGTTTCCGCACATCTCGCCGAACGGCCAGCAGATGGTGTTCCTGACGTATGATGCGAGCGTGACAGGCCACCCAGAGAACAAGGATGTGATGCTGCGCATGATGCCGCTGAAGGACAAGAAGATTACCGTGCTCGTGAAATTGTTCGGCGGGCAGGGAACGATGAACGTGCCCTCGTGGTCGCCGGATGGGCGCCAGTTTGCGTTTGTCAGCTATCAATTGGTGCCGAAGGAGAACGTGGGGAAGTAAGGTAAGGTGTGACGCCTAGCCAGTGATCGGTGGCCCATCCATGCGGGTGAAACTTCGGTTCGGCGTCATATTTGTGGATGTGGGCGGGAGACGGCGGCGGGGAATGCACCCGTAGCACTTTGGGTACGCGGACGAGACCTGTCGTTGTGTGCGCGAAACCTGCGGTCTACTCTGAATAGGCAATCATCTGTGGCCATTGGCCAGGTGTCCCGGCGCGTGGGAGATGGTATGGCAGCCAGGCCGGTTCACGGAGAACAGGATTGGTCATGTCGGAACCCTTCCGCCCTTATGAAAAGCTCGTGGAGATTACCGTCTGCGGGAAAAAGTTTCAGGTCCCGGAGCGGAATTCGCTTTTGAGGTGTTTCCAGTTCATCAGTCCCGAAACGATTCCGTATGGGCGCTTTTGCTGGAATCAGGATTGCCAGTATTGCCGGGTGACGTGTCAACTGCCGGATGAGGACGAACCGCACGAGATGCTGAGCTGCAAGTTCATCGTGATGCCCGGGATGGAGATCATGGAAATGAGCCAGGAACTGAAGTGGTGCCTGCGCTCGAAGCTGCCGTCGGACACGCCTGTTTCGTCTTAAGTCTTTGGATTTGAGTACCTCGGAAACCGATCCATTTGCACTCTTTTCCTCCCTGCACTACATTCAGATGGAGACAAGTCGCGGGGCCAGAGCCCGGCCTCTTCCTGCGGTTGCCATGAGACTGATGACAAACTCAATCGCTTTGCCGTGTGACGGGTGCGGGCAGGTCGCGTCGACGGAACACATTGCGCGGCGGCTCCAGCGACTGGAATGGACAACGCGGTACCGCCCGGTGCACATCAACACGCTGGTGCTGGGTGCTTTCT
>QHZC01000043.1:0-1418 GCA_003224515.1 Acidobacteriota bacterium | reverse complement strand
CTGAAGCCGAAGCGCGTGGTGGTGATCTCGCAGGCGCTGGGGCCGATTCTGGATAAACTTCTGGCGTCGGAACTGGGTTGTCCGGTAGTCTTGGACGACGGGAAGCTGTTCGAGCTCGATGGTCCCGCGCGGGGGAATTCGGTTGCCCGGCTAAGAGAGGAGCTCGCAAGTCCCGCAGGCACTGAACAATAGGGCTAGCGCTGGCTGGCCGTTAGGAGTACAACAAATGGCACTTGGGGCAGGTAGACGGACTTTTTAAGTGTGATAGAATCGGTGCAGCGCCGGATTGATGGCGCTGTAGGAGTACTACCGTGCAGAAGCAAGCAAAGTTTGGCGTGGGAATCGGTGTAATCGTAGCTGCGATGGGGTTTCTGGCGTGGCTTGGCTATGGAGAGAGCAAGACCTACTATCACACCATCGCCGAACTTCCAACGCTGACGGGCGCCGCGAAAAGTCAACGCATGCGCGTCGGCGGCACCGTGGCCCCCGGAAGTATTCACCGCCTCATGGAAGGCGAAGGGAAGACGCTTCCGGTCAGTTACATTGGCAACGACCCGCTGCCGGATACATTTGTAGACAAGTCCCAAGCCCTGGTGGAGGGCCACCCCAGCCCCGACGGCCGATTTGTCGCTGAGGTTGTTCAAGCTAAATGCGCTTCCAAGTATGAGGCGGCGCCGGGGGGTAGCGGTGGTGCGGCAGCAAGTTCGACCCAGCGAAGCAGCATGTAGGGCACCCGGAATCGCCGGGGGAGAGGCGGGGTCGCCATGGATGTATTCGGTTCCTTTGCACTCGTCTTAGCGTTTGTGTGCGCGGTATATGCGTTTGGTGGGGGCATCGCGGCGATTTTCACCCGTCATCCGCTGCTAATCAAGAGTACCAGGCAGGCCGGCATGGCCACCTGCGGCCTGATTTTCCTCGCAACCTTCAGCCTCGAATACCTGTTCTTTAGCGACAATTTCTCCAACGCCTACGTCGTGGCGCATAGCAATCGCGACCTGTCGACCTTTTATAAGATAGCCGCACTATGGTCCGGGCAGGAAGGTTCGCTGCTGTTCTGGAGCTTTCTGCTGGCCGTTTACGTTTTGTCCGTATTGATCACCTACCGGAACAAGAATGGCGAGTTGATGCCATACGTCGGGGTGGTGATGGCCGGGGTGCAGATTTTCTTTCTGACGCTGAATAACTTCGTGGCCAGCCCGTTCAAAGCGCTTGCCTCGCCGGGAGCGGATGGGGTGATGAATTACGTAGCGCGGGCCGACGGCAGCGGATTGAATCCGCTGTTGCAATACCCGGAAATGGTGATCCACCCACCGAATCTGTATTCGGGATACACCGGCTTCACGATTCCGTTCGCTTTTGCGCTGGGCGCGCTGCTGGCCCGATACCCAGGCGAGAAATGGATTCATCTGACGCGCAAG
>QHZC01000042.1:5758-7071 GCA_003224515.1 Acidobacteriota bacterium | reverse complement strand
TCCCGATCCGAATTGCGGCATAAAGATGCGCATGGAGGGAGAGGCGGCGGCCACGTGCGGCAGCCTGGCAATGTCCTCCGCCCACTCCGCCTGCAACTCTTTGCGGTTGAACCATTCGCTGGGGGGCCGCGAAAGCGAGGCCCATGGAAAGCGGTACGCGATGATGGTGTCCGATCCCAATTCGCGAATGCCGCCCAGCACGTTTTCGTTCAATCCGTTAATGACCGCGCTGACGGTAATGACCGTGGTGATGCCAATGACGATGCCGAGAATGGTCAGCGCCGAGCGCAGAGGGTTTTTCCGAAGCGTATCCAGCGCCAGCAACACTTCGCCGCGAAACTTCAGCACGCCTTCCTTGCGAATCAGGGAACGTACTGGGAGAACGGCGGTGCGCGGCAGTGTTTTTCCAAGAGTGGCCATGAAGTGGTCGCCTACTCCGATCGCAACGCTTCCACGGGATCGAGCTTGGCTCCAAAGAACAACCCCACGCTGAGAGCGACCGCAAGTCCGCCCATCACCGACCAGAGCTGTACGGCGCTCGGGAGCGGCGAGACCCAGGAGACGAGCTTGGCCGCCAGCACGCCGAAGAAAACGCCGAGAGCCCCACCAATTACGGAAATGGTGGACGACTCGATGAGAAACTGGCGCAGGATGTCGCTGCGACGGGCCCCCAGCGCTTTGCGTACGCCGATTTCGCGGGTTCTTTCGGTGACCGAAACGAGCATGATGTTCATGATGACGATGCCACCGACGATCAGCGAAATCGAAGCGATGGCGATGGTCACGGCAAAAAAGCTGCTGCTGATGTCTTTCCACAAGGATAGAAACGAATCGCTAGTTTCGATCGCAAAATCATCTTTGGTGCCGTACGACAAGTGATGACGGCCGCGCATGATCTGGCGGACTTCATCCACGGTGAGTTGAATGTTAGCTGCCGAGCCAGCGCGGGCAGTGACGCGCAGGGAATTCTGCTGGTTGCCGTATTCCTTGTTGTAGGTGCTGAGCGGCAGGATGATCCAGTTGTCCAGCGAGGTTCCCAGAGAGGAACCTTCTTTTTTCCCGACGCCGATCACTTCGCAGGGGATGTTGTTCCAACGAACCTCTTTGCCCAGCGGATCCACGCCGGGCAAGAGGTTTTCCACGATGTCCATGCCGATCACACAAACCGGCGCGGCGCTATTCAAATCCGAATCGGTGATGTGACGGCCAGAGACGAGGTCCACGTCATACAATTCGGGCATCTGCGGCGTCCAGGCGCGCAGGTTGGTGTCTTTCAGCGAGTTCAGGCCGCTCTTGACCTCGAGACGGCCACC
>QHZC01000042.1:0-5718 GCA_003224515.1 Acidobacteriota bacterium | reverse complement strand
AATTCGAGCCAGTCGTCAACGTTGGTAACGATGGAGGGCTGTTTGGAGAGACCGAACACATCGGCGCCCAGACGGAAGACGCGCGTGGCGACGTATTGATTGGCGCCATTGATGAGGCTGACGACAGCGATGACCGCCGCCACGCCAATAACTACACCGATAAGCGTCAGGACGCTGCGCAGCTTGTGCGCCCAGAGGCTGGAGGCGGAGATGGCCACAGCCTCGGACAAGTTCATTGTGGTCGGACGCGGCATAGAGCCCGGGGACAGTAATGCACCTTATCCTAACATACGCGCAGGACAGCCTTCGGATTGCAGGGTGAGGACAGGAATTGGCGTGAAGGTGCCGCGCTTTAAGCGGAAGAGAATGAAACGAGTTGCCGGGTTTGCCAGCTAGGGTCGCGGGGTTTTCTGGATTTTCTCGATCATTTGGTGCGCGCCCGGTGCCATAAGTCCGTTTGGGTCCAGCCTGAGGTATTCCCGATACTCGTCGAGGGCCCCTTGCGGGTTATTTTCCCGAAGCAGGACGTTTCCGAGGAGGACGTGTGGAGAGGCCACGCCAGGCATGCCGGAGACGGCTTTGCGCGCGTGGGGAGCAGCCTCCTGCCAACGTCCCAACGCCCAGTAGGTCTTGGCGAGTTCGTAGTGGCCGGCAGAGGCCTCGGGCTTCAGTGCGAGCCCCCGAAGAAGAGCGGTTTCTGCTTGAAGATAGCTCTTGGTTTGATTGAACACTGCACCTAATGCCAGATACGCATGCGCAGACTTGGAATCGTAGCCGATCGACTTTTGCAGCGCGGTCTCAGCGTCTTTCCAGTTTTTCCGTTCCAGATAGGCGGTACCCAAGAGTGTATAGGCCAGCGGGAAGGCATCATAGAGCTTGACGGCCTTGCGGAGGTGGGAGATGCCAGTGTCCCGCTTGTTTTCCTTCATCGCCCTTTGGCCTTTTTCAAATTCCAGGCGAGCATTTTCTGGAATGCTCAGTTCTGTGGCAGAGACGGAATCGCCGGTGACTCCATCGGGGCTATCGGACGGGGCCTGAGGATGGTCGGGTTTCAGGTCCAGAGTTACATATCCCCTCAAATTGTCGACCAGGTTGACGTGAACGGAAACTTCCTTGTAGCCGATTTGATTGAGACGCACGATGTACATTCCGGAAGAGTTGGGCAGGAACCGGCACTTGCCGCCCGATTCGGTTACGCAATCGTCGGCCGCTCCGGCGGAACGGCCGCTGGAGGAAGCGCCCCGTTGCGCCCAAAGCGGAGAAGGAAGAAGAAAGGAAAACGGAATAAGGAGTGCTGCGGGCGATAGTCGCTTCATCGGAGAACCCCGCATCGGCGGACGGCGCGGAAAGAGAGAGATGCTGCCACGGAATCTTCCAAAGAGAGATGCAATCTATGCAATCTAATCAAATCGTGATGATACGCCTCGCAGCTTTTGCGCCACAAAAGAAAAAAGGAGGGCGCATGGCAGCGCCCTCCCCGGGAAAGAGTTTTGGTTAGAACACCAGTCGCAGACTCACACGCGAACTGAATGGCTGCTGGAAGAAATAGCCGTTCATACCGGTGGTTGCGAACGGCAGCTTGAAGTCCTGATTGTTGACGCCGAAGCCCTGATCGGCGTTTTGGTTGATCAGCGTCTTTGCTTTTCTGTTTGCTATGTTAAAGGCATCGAATCCAAGTTTGAGACTGACCCGCTCGCTAATTTTCCACGGATACTCCAGGTGGGCATCGATGCCAGCTGTCGTCGGTGCACGACCGAGGTCGCCGCGGCCGTTCAGAGGGACTTCCCCGGCATTCTGATAGGCTTGTTGGGCCACTAGAGTGGTCAGCGGCAAGCCCGTCTGAATTCTGAGGCCTCCACCAAATACCATGCCCTTCAGACGGCTGTGATCCAAGACATAGACTGGATAAACATTGATTACATGTCTGCGATCCGTGTTCAGAGGACCAATCCCCTGCTGCTTACCCAGCAACCCGAATGCTCCCTCGGTTAGGTCAAAGAGTGAGCTGATGCCAGGGTCAGCCTGGTTGTTATCGTTGCGGAAGGCGCCCTCATAGTTGCCGCTGAGGCGGGCGATCCGCCAGTTTGCAATCAGAGCCCAGTTGTGGCTGAAGCCTTTATTGAATTCGATCTCCACCGCCTGATAGACACGCTTAGGATCCTTGTAAGTGTCCGGCTTGCCATCCGGCTGGAATTCTCCGCCGAAGAGCGCACCGTCTTGCGGGATGAATTTGGGGACCGATGGATTCGTCACTGGGTCATAGTCCGGATTGAGCTTCATCCACGCGGTTTGATTCACGGAAGGGAAACAAGCGCTTCCCAACACCGTTCCAAAGGTGTTTGCTACGTTTGGCGCAACGTAGGGCGTGGGCTGATTGTTGGAGTCCACACAACTAGCCGGGAGTCCAAAAGCTTCAACGGCGGCGGCATTTGCAGATGAGGGGTTATTAATCGCGTTTCTAAGAGCACAGTCGAATGCACCATGCACGTTCCCGTTTGCAATGGTGTCGCCGTAAGCAGCGCAAGTAATATTCGTCTCGTCCACTCCGGCAAAAGTCTTTTCGTTCGGATTCACGAAGATGTCCTGCTTGGCGTTGGGGTTGCCAATAAAGTAGTTCAGGCCGCCACCGTTGTTTGCTAGGGCGTTAAACTGCTCGACCGAGATGCCGCCTTGGTCTTCGATGACGCGCTTGAGGCGCCGATCGATGTAGCGCACGCCAAAAACGACGCCGTCGCGGAATTCGTGCTGGAACCCGGCAACATACTCGTCCGTGTATTCCATGCGCGTCCCGGGAGCGAACGGTTCACCGCCGCTGAGGCCAACGTTCACGGCGTTGCCGATGCCGCCCGAGGCCGAATTGAGAAGGGTGGACGAGCCAGGTTGGAACATGTTGGCGTAATCCGGATTTCCGCTCGAATCCGTCTTGACGCAGGAAGCTCCGCTTGGCGTCCCCGCTGGACAACCGGTCGTCGTGGTAGCGGGCTGCCAGTACGCGCCAAGCACATCATCTTCGGCGCTCAACGCTCGAACCGCGGCGTCAAGCGGCAAAATGAAGGCGTACCGGCCATAGTTGGCATAGAACTTGGTCTTCCGGTTGCCCTTCGGATCAACAATGAAACCGAAGCGCGGAGACCACATGTCGTTAAAGAGCTTTGAGAGCTGGTTGCCAACCAAACGTTGTTGTTCCCAGCGCAGGCCAAGATTCAGAGTTACATGTTTCCCCATGGCCCAGGAGTCGTTTATGTAAGCGGCGTGATACCTTCCGCTACTTTTAGTAACACCGCCATCAAATCGACCTCGCGATTGGAGCAGGACAACCTGCACGGGAGAAAGAAGCTTACCTGGATTGGCTGGGTCTTGAAACGCCATATACGGACAAAGGGAACAACCTGAACTGTTGGGGACAATCTGCGCGCCGGTATGCCTGCGACTGTGGGGTTCGTGGCGGTTCCATAACCGGGATCCCCTCCTGATGCATTCGTGGATGGGATGGCAAATTTCCCACCGGAGAACGATGTGGTGTCGTCGTAGAGAGGAAACTGCCAGTTGTAGCCGATGCTAAAAGTATGCTGTCCGAGGAAGTGATAGGTTTTAGAAGTATCGAACGCGATGCTGCGAGTGTTGGAATCGTACGGCTCAAGGAAGCCAAACCCCTGAGCATTAAATGTGCCGCTCAAGTTTGCGTTTGTTTCATCGACCATCTGAGTTACATCCGCCAATGGCTTCTCGCTAAAGTGATTCCAGCTCCAGGTAAACGCGCTGTCAATGAGCCAGGTCGAGGTCAGCGCGCCATCGTAGCGCACGGCCCAGTTGCGTGTACCAAAATCCCATTTCGAGTTCACCGTCTTGTCCGTGGCGTTCAGCGTGGCCCACGGAACATTGTTGGTGTGCGAGGGGTCGCCAAAGACCGAAGACTCAACCGTGTGACGATCGTTGATCTTGAAGGTCAGCTTACCGGCATAGTCGTAGGAGGTCTTGGTGCGTTGCAACTCACCATTATAAGCAGTGAAAAGGCCTGAGCCTACGGCTGGCGCGACGTACTGATTGCTCACGCTGGGATTGAAGTTCCCGAAATAGAAGAGGTGCTCGCGCAATTTTCCTAGGGGAACGTAACCGCCGAGTTCGGCATCACCTTCGTAGTTAGCATTGCCGAGGTAGCGGCCAAACTTATTCACGGTGCCAAACTGGGCGTCGTCCGCATTGAGCGGGGTGGTTTGCATTCCTAGAGGATGGAAATAACCGCCGACTTCGCCATGGGTCTTCGTGCCGCCGGACTTGGTCACGATTTGGACGATGCCTCCGCTGGCGTGGCCATACTGCGGTTCAAAGCCGCCCGTCTTGATCTGCACTTCCTTAACGAAGGACTGGTTGATGCCGCTGCCAAGCGCCCCGTAGGAGCGCGCCCAGACACCCAAGCCTCCGAAAGCCGGGTCATTGATGGAAACGCCATCCGCGACATAAGAATTTTCAAGTCCGCTGGAACCGGAAATCGAAGGGTTGTTGCCGCCGGTCTGAATGCCGTCGACCGCGCCGGGGCTCAGGTAAAACAGGCTGGCCACGCCCCGCTGCACAGGAATATTCTCAAAAAAAGTATCAGAGATATCCGCGGTGACTGCCGAGGTGGAAGTGTCCACCGTGAGGGTGGCGGCACTGACTTCCACGGTCTCGGAAACCTGGCCGGTTTCAAGGATGACTTCGATGCTGGTGGTCTTATTAATCTGGACTTCGGAGCTCTTCACGCTGGCGACCTTGAAGCCTGCCTTCTGCACCTTAATCGAATAAATACCGGGAATTAGGGTGGAGAAGAGGAAGGACCCCTGTTCGGTGGTCGTTTGAGAAAGGCTGCCAATGGGCCCGGTGATCGTGACCTGGGCTCCGGGAACCGAGGCCTTGGAAGCGTCATAGACTATGCCGCCCAGATTGCCGCGCGCAGCCCCCTGGTCCTGGGCCCGAATGGATACCGAGAAGATCAAGCTGAATGCCAAAACAGAGCTGATCACGAGCCATTTACTTTTCATAGAGCTCGAACCCCCTTCCTTACTTCTCATTTGTCAAAAACTTATTTTGGCTTGCAGATGGAATGGAAATAACGAGAAAGAGTCCACCCTACTCCCGGAAACCCCGCACATACTCTCACAAACTCTGCATAAAAACTGCCAAATTCATAGATAGTTTATCCAATGCTAAGATTCAGAAATTCTACGACTTAAATCTTAGGTTAGCGGAAACTGCAAGAAGAAGACATACCACTCAATCCTGATTCCTGGATAAGTATGCAGAAATATGGATGAGTGGAAGCGAACGGTACAAACTGAATCAGGGAGGGGACTTGTGCTCGTTACGGCTTGGCTGGATCTTCGATTAGGAGAGACTTGCCTTTCTGCGCTAGGCCCGCCGCCTTCTGCGGGTTTCCAATTTCGGTGTAGTACTGGGCTAGGGCCAGATAAAACGGACCCTCCTCAGGGCGGGACAGAAGCGCCTTTTCAAGGAGAGAGATGGCCTGTGGAGCGTTTCCTCCCTTCTCCATACTCGTTGCAATCCGAAGAAGTGTCTCCGAGTCCGTCGTTTCCGTTACACCTGCGTCAAAGAACAGGCTGACGACGGCGGCATAGTCCTTCTTCGAAAAGTAGGCGTCCACGAGCCGGGCGCGGGCGACGTCATTGGAGTGGTCCAGTTGCAAGGCACGGCGGAACCAGACGCGCGCCTCGTCATACTGAC
>QHZC01000332.1:8201-10544 GCA_003224515.1 Acidobacteriota bacterium | reverse complement strand
GGAAACCGCCAAGATGCTGGAAGCCGGCGAGTGGGCCTGGGCCACCGCCTATGTGGGAGCAAGCGTAGTCGCAGGCCTGCTTCTGAGCGTCGCCGGAATTCGCCTTGCAAATCGCTTTTAGGTCGGATCATCGGCCATGCCGTCATTTCGAGCGCAACGAGAAATCTCTCTTGGAATCTGACGAGGAAACCCCATGACCCACGAAAAATTCGAAGGCGAGCGCACTTTGATGCGCATCCACATCGGCGAATCCGACAAATGGCACGGCAAACCCCTCCACGAAGCCATCGTCGAGATGCTCCGCAAAGACGGCTTTTCCGGCGCAACCGTGCTGCGAGGCGTCGGCGGCTACGGCGGCTCCAGCGTCTATCACACCGACAAACTGCTGCGCCTGTCGCAGGACCTCCCGATCATCCTCGAGGTCATCGAATCCATAGAGCGCATTGAAAAAATCCTCCCCCGGCTCGACGAAATGGTCGAGGGCGGCCTCATCACCCTCGAAAAGGTTCGCGTCATCCTCTACCGCGCGGCCAAAAAGTAGCGGGCAATGCCAATAACTTCGTTTCTCTTTCCCGAACTGTGAACTGTAGTGTCCACTGTAAACTCTCTTCATGCCTGATACTCCCCAAGAACAATTCTGGCTCAACCGCACCGTCCTCGGCGTCGGCCTCACCAGCCTCTTCAGCGACTGGAGCCACGAAACCGCCACAGCCGTGCTGCCTGCATTTCTGGCGGCCATCGGCGCAGGTCCAGTCTGGCTTGGCGCCATCGAAGGCATCGCCGACGGTCTCTCCAGCTTTGCAAAACTCGCCGCAGGCCACTTCACCGATCGCTTGAAACACAGAAAGCCGCTCGCCGTCTTTGGCTACGCCTTCACCGCGTTTGCGACGGCGTCTTTCGCCTTCGCAACCCATGCCTATCATGTGCTCTTCGGCCGCGTCGCCGCCTGGCTGGGTCGCGGCGTCCGTTCACCCGCGAAGAAAGCCTTGCTCGCTGCCGACGTGCCGCCGAACGCCTATGGTCGCGCCTTCGGTTTCGAGCGCTTGATGGACACGCTAGGCGCCATCGCGGGGCCCCTCACCGCACTCGGGCTGCTCGAAGCCACCGGCCATTCTTACCGCAAAGTTTTTCTCTGGACGCTCCTGCCCGGCCTCGTCGCCGTCGCGATTTTCTGGTTGCTCGTCCGCGAGCGGTCCATCGCTGCCCGCCCGCAACGAACCTTCCTCCTCGGTTTGACGGCGCTACCACTTCCCTTCCGCCGATTGCTCGTAGGTGTGGGAGTCTTCGGTGCGGGCGATTTTTCACACACTATGCTGATTCTCTACGCCACACGAACGCTGGCCCCCGCCCACGGCATGGCCCGCGCAGCCAGCCTCGCCGTCGGCCTCTACACCCTACACAACGTCTTCTACGCCGGCTCAGCGTATCTGAGCGGCTGGCTAAGCGACCACATCCCCAGTCGCAAAGCTGTGCTCGCCGCAGGCTACGCGCTAGCCGGAATCACCGCAATTCTCCTTTGCACGGGAACACATTCCCTGTGGCTGCTCGCGCTGATTTTTGTCCTGGCAGGCCTCTACGTTGGCACCGAGGAAGCCCTCGAAGACTCTCTCTCTGCCGAGCTGGTCCCCAAAGAACAGCACGGCATGGCCTTCGGCACGCTCGCCGCCGTCAACGCCGTCGGCGACTTCCTCTCCAGCCTCCTAGTCGGCTTCCTCTGGAGCGCCTTCAACGTCCAAACCGCCTTCACCGTCTCGGCGCTCCTTTTCATCATTGGTGCTATATTGGTTCTGCGGCTTCGCTAAGAGTCTGTTTAAACCTTCGCCATGTCCGACCCATTCAGAGCCACTCCCCGCGACTTTGTCGCTGTCGAGCGAACCTTTCCTGCATGGATTCGCACCGGCCTCGATCTCATGGGACTCGGCTTCGTCCTCGCCCGCTTTGGAAGTTTCCTGCGGGATTTTGACCGCAATCAACTGAATCACAGCTTTAGCAGCCCGAAGCTTTGCTTTCGTGCCCTTCGGCGCAGGCTGTTAGGGCCGCTCTGGTCCTGGCCATCCTAGGCGTGGCCATGGCTGTTTATCTGATTTCTGGGCGCCCCGTCGCGCAGAACCATGCTTCCAAATCTCAGGAGACATCCATGGCACCGATTCCAGAGAACGGCATTCTTCGGACTGCAAGCAATCATTCCGTCAAAGAAACCGTCGCCCGCTTACAATCTATCCTCGAAGCCAGAGGTGTGAAGCTCTTCACGATCGTGGACCATAGCGGCGAAGCCGCAAATGCAGGCCTGAAGATGCCGCCGACAAAGTTGCTCATTCTTGGCAATCCCAAGGCAGGCACGCC
>QHZC01000332.1:1292-8165 GCA_003224515.1 Acidobacteriota bacterium | reverse complement strand
TCTCCAGGCGCGCCACAATCTCCCACCCGAGCTGTTCCCCAATATCGCCGTGATTGAAACGCTTGCCGCTAAGGCCGCCGAATAGGAAGCTGCTCCTCATTTTCCTTCTTGCGCCGCAAAAGGCCGCGTGCTACCGTTGGCGAATAAAAGGCGAATTCATAGAAAGGCTTTTCATGCCGGAATCTCTCGCTGTTCGCAAAGCCGCCATGCCGGCAGTTATCACCCGCGTCCACCAAGTGCTTGACGCCTTCGCCTCGCGCGACCACAACGGTGAAATGCTCACTGCGGTCCGGCATTTTCCCGCCCGCGATGCCCAGTGGGCGGACTTCCCTGCCTGGGTGCATGCAGATCTGGCCTCCTCCTACGCCGCCAAAGGCATCCACCGCCTGTACACCCATCAAGCCGCCGCAGCGGAAACCGTCCGCGCAGGCAAAAACATCGTCGTCGTCACGCCCACCGCCTCCGGAAAAACGCTGTGCTACAACTTGCCCGTTTTGAATGCCATCCTAGAAAATTCCGACTCCCGCGCCCTCTACCTCTTCCCCACCAAAGCTCTCGCGCAAGACCAACTCGCCGAACTCCACGACCTCAACCAGCGTCTGGAAAACCGCTTCGGCGTTTTCACCTACGACGGCGACACGCCCGCCGACGCCCGCCCATCCATTCGCGAAAAAGGCCACGTCGTCCTGACCAATCCGGACATGCTCCACACCGGAATCCTGCCGCACCACACACGCTGGACGCGCCTGTTCGAAAATCTCCGCTACATCGTCCTCGATGAACTCCATACCTACCGCGGGGTCTTCGGAAGCCATCTGTGCAACGTCTTGCGCCGCCTCCGGCGCATCGCTCGCTTCTACGGCCGGGATCCTCAATTCATCTGTTGCTCCGCTACCGTCGCCAACCCCGGCGAACTCGCTTCACGCCTTCTCGAATCCGAAGTCGAAGTCCTCAACTCCAACGGCGCTCCCGCCGCGGAAAAAACCTTCGTCTTTTACAACCCTCCCGTCGTCAATCGCGCCCTCGGCATCCGCCGCAGCTACATCAATGAATCCTCGCGGGTGGCGCAGGAATTCCTGAAACACGATCTGCAAACCATGGTCTTCACCAATTCGCGCCTGCACACGGAAATTCTCCTAACCTATTTACAGCAAGCCAACCCGCAGTTGCCGGGAAAACCGGAAACCATTCGCGGCTATCGTGGCGGCTACTTGCCGAACGAACGCCGCGAAATCTCGAGCTCGGCATTGATGTCGGCTCCCTCGATACCGTCGTCATGGCCGGCTATCCCGGCACCATCGCCGCCACCTGGCAGCGCGCCGGCCGCGCCGGCCGCCGCAGTGGAAGCTCTTGCGCCGTGCTGGTGGCTTCGTCTGCTCCTCTCGATCAATTCATCGTGCGTCATCCGGACTATTTTTTCGGCAACACCCCCGAGCACGCCTTCATCCAGCCCGACAATCTGGAAATCCTAATCAATCACCTGAAATGCGCCGCGTTCGAATTGCCCATCGCTCCAAACGACAAATTCGGCGATGTCGATCTCCCCGATCTGTGCGCGCGGCTCGCCGAGGCTGGTTTCCTGCATTTAGCGGGAGAAAACTACCACTGGACGCAGGAGGCCTACCCCGCCGATACCATCAGTCTCCGATCCGTAACCAGCGACAATTTCGTGATCATCGACGTCACCGGCGCGCCAAATGTCATTGGCGAAATCGATTTCCCCAGCGCGCTCGCGTTCGTCCACGAAAAAGCCATCTACCTTCACGGCGGCCAGCAACACCACGTCCTACGTCAAGCGCGTCGACGTCGACTACTACACCGACGCTGTCCGCTACACCCAAGTCCGCGTCCTCGAAATCGCCTGCGAGCATCCAACCAGGATGCGAGTCCTCAGCGAGCGAAGCGAGTCAAAGGACCTCCCCTCCAGGCACTCTTATTCCCACGGTGATGTCCTCGTCCGTTCCCAAGTGGTCGGCTTTAAGAAAATCAAATTCTTCACCAACGAAAATATCGGCGACGGGAAACTCGAACTCCCTGAAAACGAAATGCACACCACCTCTTACTGGATCACGCTGGAGCGCCCCCTGCTCGAATCGCTTCCCTTCGCCGTGAGCGAGCGCCAATCCGGAATGTTCGGCCTCCTCCACGCCCTTGAATCCGTCGCCACCCTTCTGCTCATGTGCGATCGCCGCGACCTCGGCACCGCCATCGGCGAGCGCCCGTTTACCCTGAGGCCGCTGAAAGTGGCCGAAGGGCCCTCATCCGATTCGTCAGACCCGAACAATGTCATCCTGGCCCAGTCGCACCCAAATAGTGCCATCCCGAGCGAAGCGCAGGACCTCAACTCATCGCTTTCGATCACGCCTCCGTTCGAAACAGACTTCTCTTCAACTCGCTTCGAGAACGCCTCCTGCAACGCCAAAGAATTCTTCGAACCAAATCTTTACCTCTTCGACGGCTACCCCGGCGGAATCGGCTTCTCCGAACCCCTCTTTCGAACGCACGCTCTTCTCGTAGAAAAAACCCGCGAACTAATTTCCGCCTGTCCCTGCGAACAAGGATGCCCATCCTGTGTGGGCCCCGCCGGCGACCTCGCCCCACACGCAAAAGAAGCCGCCCTCGCCATTCTCGACAGGTTGTGCGCCTAAGATGTCGGCCGCTGCCGACAAATTCTCACGGCTCACTGCGCTGAAGCCCGCCCGGTCGATGCCCGCGCGGCCCGCCGCCATTCGAACACCCGACGAAGCAGACTCGCTCGGCCGGCTCCTTGGCGCTGGCGTTGCCAGGAATCATTTCGGCAATCATCTGACGATTCGAAACTGGTTTTCCACTCCGGAATTTGCGGACCCATCGTGCATAGCGCTGGAATTATTGTCGCGTACGCGCGATGAGTCGCTTTCCCGCAAGACCCGCGTTGCACTAGAAGACCCAAGGAAGTGGCTGTTCCTCGACACGGAAACGACCGGACTCGCCGGGGGCACCGGCACGTACGCCTTCTTGATTGGTCTCGCGTGGTGGGATGGGGACGGTTTGCAGGTCGAACAATTGTTCATGCGTGATTTTACTGAAGAATATTCACTACTTCATGAATTATCTGCGCGCGTTGCCGAGCGGCCGGTGCTCGTTACTTTCAACGGGAAATCGTTCGATTGGCCGTTGCTCGAAAATCGTTTCACGATGACACGCTCCATCGCCGTTCCGAAGCTCGCGGCGCATCTGGATTTACTGCATCCCGCGCGCGCGTTGTGGAAGCTCCGGCTCGGTTCCGTGCGGCTCATAGAACTCGAACGCCACGTCCTCGACGCACCCCGGCTCGGCTGGCATCGTGAGAACGATGTGGCGTCGGCGCTTATCCCGCAATTTTATTTCGATTACCTGCGCGGCGGGTCCGTCGAGCCTCTTAGGGGGGTGGTGCGGCACAATCAGATGGATTTGCGCGGGCTTGCCGCGCTCTTCTCTAAGATCAACGCGCTGCTTTCTGAGCCTGCCGGCGCCCGAACCGAAGTCGAAAGCCTGGATCTCTTCGGGCTTTCAAGATTCTTGCAGCGGCGCGGCGACCGAGATCGCGCGCATTCCGCGTGCGCGCAAGCCCTGACGATGGGGCTGCCTGCGGAATTCCGCCCAAAGGCGCGTCGCGATCTTGCGCTGATGGCCAAGCGCCGCGGCGAACACGCGCGCGCCGCCGAGATCTGGCTGGAAATTGTTGCCGATCTGCACGAGGGTATTCACGCCTCGGAACAACTGGCCATTTACTACGAACGTCAGGGCAAAGACCCAGCCAAAGCAATGCAATTTGCCAAGTTGGCGGTAGCCACGCTGCGGCGCCAGCGCGCCAATTCGCGCGATCCGTTTCTCACGGCGCGGTTTGCGCGGCTGGAGAATAAGTTCCTGCGGCGAATCGCACGTCTGGAGAAAAAATCACAGCCGTCTTCTGCGGCGCGGCCCCGGGGCGCTGGGGTGGTTGCGGAGCCAAAGGCCAGTTCAGGGCTTTGGTGAGCCCGTCGAAGGTGTTGCGCGTCGTGCCTTCCATGGTCACGCACTCGTCTCCCAAACAAGGAGTATTTCTTCTCTAGCGCTTCGGAATATTGCCCGAAGAAGCGCGCCGCGTGTTCTTCGCTGTCCAGGTGCAGGCGGGTTACCAGGATAAGCTTTTTCGTTTGTTTCTGCTCGAAGACGACGTAGCGGTCGCCATCCCAGGCTGCCGCCAGATTCTTTGCGCGGTCGTTGTCGAGGAATTGCTTCAATACTTCCTTCCAACCGAATTCACCTATGATATTTTCGTCGAGCTTGGACCAGTTGTCGCCGAGCAATTTCTCGAGCGGCGGAAGAGTGAGACTCGTGGGGTTTTTGCCGGACCGGTAGAGCACCGGGTGGAGAATCTGCTGCGTGGAAACTGGCGGCTTCTCGAACAGGCCCGGCAGTGCGGACCATCCGGTATTTCTCATGACTGCAGCCGAGAACGTGAGTCCGCCGAGATAGGGAAAGATCAGCGCGTCCTTGAGGAATGGGGGAGCTTCTTGCAGCGTCGGAGTGCTGCCCAGATCGCCGATCAACATGCCAGGGTCGAAGTCCGGCACATCCTTCAGGGAGCGGCCGGTCCCGAGCATCAAGTAATCGACCATAGCGGCCATGGCGCTGCCCTCAAGCACGGAGTCGCGCGCCAGCTCGGCATCTTCATTGGGCCGCGCTGCTTTTAGCCACGTCTCGATCTGGAAATGCTGGTCCTCGAGCGCATGCGTCAATTCATGGGCCATGACCATGCGCTGGTCGGCAAGCGGGCTCCAGTCCGCGATGTAAAATTCATGGGTCTTCGGATCGTAAAGCCCCTCGACCTGTTCCGTGAGCACGTTGACCATGAAGGTATCGAGGTCGAATCCCCTGGGAAGAAGGCCAAAGGCTTCGGCGCTGCGCTGATCGGCGTAGCGTTCGGCTGGATTTTTTTCTTCGTTCATCTGCCTGATGACGTAGGCGCGGATTTCTTCGCGAGAACGCAGGGATTTTTTCAGCGGCGTGACCAATTTCAGGCCCGTGATTTGGCTCATCTGGCCGAGGACTTCGTCGGCAGCAGCGATGAAGTCGGCGTCCGTGGCTGGCTTGGAATCCGGGGAAGGGGGAGCGACGGCTGCTTCCTGCGCGAGGACGGCGACACCACCAAGGAAGAGGGCGAGGCTCAAAAAAATAGCACGCAGCCCGAGAAAGACGTGTTTCAAGTAAGAGGCCATATCGTTTTCAGAATAGCAGAATCCTGATGGGGTCGTCTGGCATCTGCGGGCACGACATCTCGTGCCCCTACAAGGGACTGAGAAAAAGCCGGATTGGAGGATGGGCGGCATGGAATGGTCCGGTCAGTCGCGATCGGGAGGTGGCATATCAATGATGAACTGCGTCACCAACAACGAGCGGGAGTTCCGGAGAGTGCGTGGTCTGAAGGCGGAAAACTGGGCGGTGTAGATGGGCGGGGCAGTTCCTCCGCTGACGCGCCTATGGCGCTGGACTTGGATGCGGAAGTTCGGTCTCAGGCGAAGGACTGGCGCAACATGGTTTGGCGGCGCTCACCACAACTGTTGTCCCCCAGACAAAAAACAGCACATCCCCGTTGGGCGCCCTTCGCATTCACTCAGGGCAAGCAGAGTGAACAGTGCCGCGCCCTACAAAGGTAAAAACGGAAAATACAAGAGCAAAAAAAGAAAGGGGCGCCCCACAAGGGCAAGCCCTTCGAGGCGCCCTTCGCGTTGCTCAGGGCAAGCAGGGCGAGCGCGAACTCCGGTGGGGGCGCGCCTCATTCAATTTTTCTTGCGGGTGAGGTGAAACAGCATGGGGATGTCCTTGTCATCCTGGCGCCAGGTCCAGGTTTCGATGATGTGATCGACGTCGTTGAACCTAAGGACGAGGTGATGCTGGTGGCCCATGGAGGGTGATTTGAGGTTGCCGGCGCCCTGGTAGTCGAAGCTGAGCTCTTTGATGTCATCGGAATCGGGCACCACGCGCATGCGCGGCTGGTTGTTGGTGGGGCAGTAGTGAACGAGAGCGATGCCGTCACCGTCGATGCTGTAAAGGGTGACCATCTCCTCCATGCCCGAGGGGGAGAGCGTTTCCATGACGGCGGTGCCGGAGGCGAGGACCTTGAAGCGTGTTTTCGCGGGCATGCCGTGGCCATCCTTGCCTTCCCAGTCGCCGGAGAGCGACTGCAGCTTCTTAAAGGCGGCGGCGGAATGCGTGCCGGCCCACAGCGGCGCAGCGATGGATGCAGCCAGCAACAGAAGCAGGGAGAGTTTGCATCGTGTCATGAGATGCCTCCTCGGAAGAGAACGGCGCAGGACGTGGCCCCATAGAGCTATGGCGCGCCGCGATTTAAGGGCTTTGACGGCGGAACTACGGGAATGGAAGCGGGTGTGTAAAGACGGATTCATCGCGGCAAAACGCTCCGAAGCGTTAAGCCTGCGGCTCTCGGCACGGCGAGCTGCGCGGCCCCAGCGGGCAGCAATCTCTTGGTGCTGGACGCGGCTTATGTGGCGGTCAGCGTGAAGGACAAGGTCGTCGTCGTGGATTTGAAGGGCTTGGAAGTCGCCGGTTGAAAACCGGGAGTTGTGCCGGGGCTCCACAAATTGTATACGCTGGCGGCCATCTACCGGTTGAACCGGCTGGAACTCTTTCGCTGGTACGACGTCCCCATCGAGGAGTATTTTCATGATGGCACGTCGTTCCCCGTGCCGCGGTCGCATTTGATGGGCGCCGACACTGCTGGCGAATACCGATGAAGTGATCCTGCGTTCGATGCGCGGCGAACGGAATTCCTATCGCGGATGATGGAAAAGTGGAGCCACTTTGGGGGCCTGCTCACGAACGGCAATGGTCATCACATCTATGGGTATA
>QHZC01000332.1:0-1244 GCA_003224515.1 Acidobacteriota bacterium | reverse complement strand
GGGCGCCCCACAAGGGCATGGACGACCGAGCATGACCGGCCGATGTAGTTCGTGGAGGCGCGCGATGGATATTGGTTCCATCAGGAGCGCTCGCAGCTGGTGATGCAGCCGCATCCGCTGTCGCATTGTTTACCGGAGACGTGGCGCGTGCCGGAAGAGACGGAAATTGTGGCGCGGGTGACGGGCGTGGTCACGCGCTTGAATGAGCCGGGATACGTTTCTCATCGAGGATCTCCAGAAGAGCCCGGAGATTGGAACAGAAAAGTTCCTTGAGATAATCGGGCGCTGCTTCCGGCAGAAGGACCCGGAAGACTTCGATGCGGCGCCAATGTAAGACCGCGCTAGGCAATCCAACTTCCATACCCGCGAGGCAGGCCCGCAAATCTTCCTGTTGGCTGGAGAGTGGCGTTTCCAGAATCCGTTCGAAAATCTGTCATGACAAAGCTGCAAGGCCTGCTGGATAGCTGCGTCCGGATAAAGGGCAGCCAGGCTGGCATGTTCATATCGGCCGCTGGAGAGGTCCCGCAAGGAAGTCATATAGGTCAGCCGGGCAAATAGCCCGGGACTGCGTGCAAGAGTTGTCAGGGTGAAATCCTGAATAACTCTGCGGTTTTGCTGAAGCTGTGTAAGCGTTCTCATGCACCGATGTGTTCCGCATACGGAACGTTCAAGCACAGAACCCCGCTAAACTGCCCTCCTGATGATGGCCCGCAGCAGGGCTGCTCCCTTGAAAAAATACTACCTGCCGTAGCAGTTTCTGTCTTGGCCGTTTTGATGGTACTGCCTGCTATGCGGTCCGTCAATCTTTCAGCCGGTAAACCCGAATGGAAACGGCGATGAAAGATTTCGGGGAGCGCGCCGCGGCTGCGGCAGAGTTGGCTTCATCCTTGAATCTTCGCGGTCTGGACGTTGCTTAGCAGCAACTCGTCCACTGCTGCCAGGAGATCGGTCGCCTTGAAGGGTTTCTGAAGAATCTGACGCGTGCTTCCGGCAATACGCTCGCCTGCATCCTGAGAGGGCGTGACGGCGCACATCCAGATCAATCTGCGGCTGAGCGCGGGCTTATGCTGGGCAAGCCATTCGCCCAAGCCGCCTCCGTTCGCACCATCAGAAATCTGCAGATCCGCGACGATGAGATCGAAGTCTTCTTGTTCAAGCAGGGCGCGGGCTTCAGGAATATCTCTTGCCGTTCGTACACGATGATCGCGGCCTCGCAGAATGGCCCCGACGGCTTCCAACACGGA